>NZ_RYYM01000002.1:0-232198 GCF_004379075.1 Campylobacter sp. US25a | reverse complement strand
TATAAATTACCCTTTTCAGACATAGCAATGCTTTGAGATTTGCTTGAAGAAGCTAAAGCAAAAGTTTGCATAGAATTGCCCATAACATTATCTATAAAGGTAGATCTTCTTGAAGTAGTAGAGATTAAAGATCTAAAGGTTGCACCTGATATGGAAGCATTAAGATTAAAATCTGTAGTAAGCTTTCCTGTTATTGGATCAAAGCTTAAAGATATTTCTCCACCTCCATTGGTTCCTATATTACCAATATTGCCTTGATTAACACCTGAGATGATATTGTTTATATTACCTAATTCATCAAGATTAACATTGCTTTGATCTACAGTGATGTTTTCTACTTTTACATTATCTTTACCACTTCCACCTACAACTACAGTGTCTAATTTACCTGTTTCTTTATCTGTAGAAACAACCCAATCTTTGATTCCAACACTACCGCTACCATTGTTAGTTACTGTATTACCATTTTCATCTTTACCTACTGAGCCTTGGTTGGAAATAACTAAATCAGCATTGCCATTATTTGTAATACCTCCACCTATAGTAGCACCTTCTCCATTGGAAATTTCAAGTTTATTATCACTATTGTTAGTGATGGAACCACTTATACCTGTATCAGAATTAGAAGTGTTAGTGATGGAATCAAGTTTACCACCATTTTCTACTACTATATTTCCTGAGATAGAACCACTTCCTGTATTGGTAATACCACCTTCAACTGAACCCCCACTTTCTACTTTGATTTCGCCTGCTATAGAACCATTGCCTTGATTGACTATGCCAGAGCCTCCACTTGAAGAGCTAACACTACCTCCTGAGATGATAATGCCACCTTTTTTATCATCATCATCGCTACTACCACCTATGATACCTTCATTGACTATACCAGCAGCTCCACCACTTACTTCACCTGCTATGGTGATTTGGGTGTTTAATTCTTGTCCATCTCCTATATAAATTCCAGCTCCATTTTTTCCAATAACTGAAGCACCTTTTTTAACATCTATTCCTTGACCCTTTATGGTTGTTTGTTCATTAGAGGCATCTATTTGAGTAATATCTACATTAATACCATTATTTCCAGCGATAATTTTACTACCGTTTTCTAAAATTATATTTCCTAAATCTATCTCAGTAGCCGCATGTTGCATAAAATAAAAACTTATGCCATTTCCATTGGTAGCTTCTATAGCGCCTTTGTTAACAAGGGTTTCTATTTTATTACCTGTTTCTACTATGATACCATCATTCAAACCCTTGATAGTTCCTTTGTTTTCGAGTGTTTTAATTAAACTTACCCCTTGATAAAAGCTTTGAAGATCTATAGCTCCGTATTCACCTGTTGATTCTATAAGTCCATCATTTGTAAAATTGTCTATAGTTGAATTGGCTAAAATAATTCCACTAATTTCGCCTTTTATAGTTCCTGTATTGGAAAAATTTTTTATATAAGAACCAGAAGAATATCCGTAATTCATATAAATGCCATTACCTCCACCCTGTATAGTTCCTGTATTGGAAAAATTATCTATCCTAGTATCACCACTTATCCAAATTCCATTACTCCATTCTCCACTACCAGGAGAGTTAATAAAACCATTATTGGTAAAAGTATCTATTTTTGTGTTAATAAGCACACCTGCTTCTGTGCCTTGTATGGTTCCACCGCTAGCATTGGTAAAATTTGTCATACTGCCTTGACCTATATTAACTCCCTTGCCTGCACTAATAAAACCACTATTTGTAAAATAATTTATATTGGAATTGTTTGCAACATCAATGGCAATTGAATTGCTTGTGATAGTTCCGCTGTTATTAAAGCTTTGTATATTAGTATTTCCTTGGAAGAAAATTCCTTTATCATTATTAGAAGCTGTTATAGTTCCACTATTATCAAATTTATCTACATTGATAGTTCCTTTACCAGCCCAAATTCCCATATAAATTTGACCATTAATCTGACCTTTGTTTTCAAAGGTATTAACAGTGATAGTTCCTGTAAAACTACCATTGCTATTTTCTACAGCTACCTTACCGTTAATAGTTCCATTATTGGTAAGATTGGTAAGAGTAAGAGTATCGCTGTTGCTAGCATGGACATAAATAACTTTGTCATTACCAGTTAAAGTTCCGGTTTTTTCAATTGTTATGGTATGCAGACCTGAACTAGAAATGTTGATTTGATTGCTTATTGAGCCACTTACAGTTGTATTAACTCTAGCTTCAGGAGTATAAACACTTGCTGATCTAGCTTTAGTATTTTTATTTGCTTCATCATAAGTTTTTATTTCAGAATTTAATTTAGCACTAGCACAACTCGCTAAGAAAGAAATAGTAGCTAAAGATAAAACTATCTTTTTAGAATTTAAACAGGATTCTTTAATCCCCCCCCCGTAGACACCTTACTTGAAATAATATTTTTACTCAAATATTTTTCTCCTTCCTTATTTAAAATGGTTTATTTTGAAATTAATTTCATATTTTTTATTTTTTAATAATAATATAAAATATAAAAATAAAATAGCGGAATAATAAAATATTTAAACTTAAAGTATAATTAAATACTAATTATTATAAAACTATATAGTTTGAATTTAAATTTTATTTTATATAAAAAATTGATTTAATGAGAGTAAATTTGTATGAAATGTTGTAAATATTTTTGTGGTATTTTTAAATTTTATTTAAAATTATCATCTTTAGTTTTTATATTCTAGATAAAATTTAAAATTTTTGATTTTATATTTTTTAGATATTTTATCTATAAATTAGCTATACTTAACCAAGTATCACAATGTATTATTTCATCACAAGTCGCATAAGATGCAAGTCCTCACCTTGTGTGATTTTATATTCTATACTTTCACATTTAGGACACTTAAAAACATTTTCTTCTAAAATGCTTGTTTGATCGCATTTTAAGCATAAAATTTCAAGCGGGGCAAGTTCTATAAAAAGTTTAGCATTTTTACAAATATTTGAGTTTTCTTTAAAAGTTTCAAAACAACGCTTAAAAAGATCTACTTCTATACCGCTTAAACGCCCGATTTTTACATAAATTTCTTGCACATTGTAAGCCTTATTGTTTAAGGCATTTTCTTCGCAAAGTTCGATTAAAGATTCTACTATACTTAATTCGTGCATTAGCAAATTCTTGGTAAAAGTTCGCCTTTAGGGCTTTCTAAAAAGCGTTTTGCCCCATAAGCGTTTTGTAAAATCACGCGTGCTTTTTTCTCTTCTAAAACTTCTCCTATAATACTCGCATTTACATTGTATTTTTTTAGAATTTCTAAGGCTTTTAATTCATCTTCTTTTTCCACGCAAAGTATGAAAGTGCCTTCATTTGCAAGCTCATAAGCTTCATAACCAAAAAGCTCACAAAGTCCTAAAACCTCATCTTGAACGATGATTTTTTCTTCAAAGATTAAAAGATCATTTCCGCTTTGCTTTGCCCACTCATTTAAAACCGCACTAAGCCCCCCGCGAGTAGCATCTCTCATAGCTACAACCTTTATATCATTTTCTAAAAGCTCTAAAACCTCTTTATCTAAAGCCTTGCAATCGCTTTTAATATCGGCTTCTAGCTCATTTCTTTTGATTAAAACACTAGCTCCATGCCTTCCTATATCACCTGAAAGAAGTATGCTAAGCCCTGCTTTGATATTTTTACTTTCTTTTTTAGAAATAATTTCACCTAAGGCCGTAGTGTTGATATAAATTTCATCTGCTTTACCCTTAGGAACGACTTTAGTATCACCACAAACTAACATGACTCCACATTTTTCACATTCTTCTTTAATGCTTTTTAAAATGTGTTCTAGTTTTTCTAGCTCAAAACCTTCTTCTAAGATAAGTCCTAAGCTTAGATACTTTGGCTTAGCACCTACCATCAAAACATCGTTAATAGAACCACAAACACAAAGTTTGCCTATATTAACCTCTTCATCTAAAAAAATCGGACTTAAAACAAAAGAATCCGTGCTTAAAGCCAAATTTCCTAAAATCGCCGCATCATTATTTGCGTTTAAAATTTCATTATCAAAGATCTTAAAAAGCTTAGTTAAAAGCTCATTCATCTCTTCTCCACCACCTCCGTGAGCTAAGGAAATATTTTTCATACATTCACCTTTGAGTATTTATAATACGCCGCACAAGCACCCTCACCAGAAACCATGCAACTTCCTATAGGACTTCTTGGCGTGCAAGCCTTACCAAAAACTTTACAATCATAAGGCTTAGCCAAACCTCTTAAAATTTGTCCGCAAATACAGGCTTTGCTTTCATTTTTACTTTGCACCGCACAATCAAATTTTTTACTTGCATCATAGGCGCTAAATTCTTCTTTTAGCTCCAAACCTCCATCTTTAATAAGTCCTAAGCCACGAAATTCAAAATCACACACTCTAAAGTATTTTTTTACCAAATTTTGCGCTTTAATATTGCCTTCTTTGCTTACGGCTCTTTTGTATTGATTATACACTTTAAAAGTGCCTTCATTGCTTTGTTTTATGATATTTAATACACTTTCTAAAATATCAACTGGCTCAAAACCACTCACTGCTATAGGGGTTTTAAACTTTGCTGCTAAAGGCTCATAAATACCATAACCTGTAATCACACTCACATGAGAAGGACCTAAAAAAGCATTGATTTTTACATTTTCATCATTCATAATCGCTTCTATAGGTGCTGGAACTGTGATATGATTGATATGAAAAAAGACATTATTTATTTTCTCTTCTATAACCTTTTGAAGAAGTAAAGCACTCATAGGCGTAGTGGTTTCAAAGCCTATAGTAAAAAAGATGATATTTTTATTTAAATTTTGCTTAGCGATTTCTAAAACTTCAAGTGGAGAATAAAGTGCTCTAACATCAGCCCCTTTAGCTCTTAAATCCAGTAAAGAAATTTCACTTCCAGGCACTCTTAAAAGATCTCCTAAAGTACAAAAAATCGTATCTTTCATAGAGGCTAGTTTAATGGCTGTATCAATGCGAACTCTTGGCATAACACAAACGGGACATCCTGGCCCATGGATGAAGTTAATTTCCTTTGGCAAAATAGAAGGCAGGGCATATTTCATAATACTATGCGTATGCCCACCGCAAATCTCCATGATGTTAATAGGATTTTTAAGTTCTTGTTCTATGAGTTTTTTTAAAGCTAAAATACTTTCTTTATTTCTAAATTCATCGATGAAATTCATTTAAACCCAAATCTCCCTCATCGCTTTTTATCTCTCCGCTATTCATTTTTTCTACTATTTCTTGATAGGTTTTAATGCTTTCTAGTGCAGCTTCTTTGTCGATTTTTTCCATAGCAACGCCTACATGGATTAAGACATAATCGCCTTGTTTTAAAGGCTCATCAATCAAATCCAAATTAACTTTTCTTTTCACACCTAAAGTTTGCACTAAAGCATTGTTTAACTCATCGATTTCTAAAATTTCAGAAGGTATGGATAAACACATTAAAAAAGCTCCTTTTTAAGTTTAAGCACCTTATACCAAAGCTCCATATTGGTGCCATTTTTTGCATCAAGAGTGATAATATCTGCTCTAGGATTTAATTCTTTAATCAACCTAGTCGCCTCTTTAACATCAAAATCAAAATGATGAGCTAAATCTGCCTTTGTGATTAAAACTATATCAGCCTTTTTGAACATCACAGGATATTTTTGCGGTTTATCACTTCCTTCAGTTACCGAAAGCAAAACCACATTTAAATGCTCTCCTAAATCATAGCTTGCAGGACAAACTAAATTTCCAACATTTTCTATAAAAAGCAAATCCACATCATCAATTGCCAAATGATGCAAAGCCTCATGCACCATAAAAGCATCCAAATGGCAGCTTTGCCCTGTAGTGATTTGATATGCCAAAGCTCCGGCATTTTTTACTCTTAGAGCGTCATTATTGGTTTCTAAATCCCCTTCAATCACAGCGATTTTAAGCTCATTTTTCAAAGCCTTGATCGTACTTTCTAAAAGCGTGGTTTTTCCACTACCTGGAGAACTCATTAAATTGATACAAAGCGTGTTAGCTTCATTAAAATGCGCTCTATTGTGCTTAGCTTCTTCGTCGTTTTTGCTTAAAATTTTAGAAATCACTTCTATGGTTTTACTCTCTTTTAAGCTTGGATTTTCATGGTGGTGATCGTGACGATGATCGTGCGTATGGCTTGAATTTATAGAACAGCCGCAATCTTTACACATTTTCTTTCCTTTATAATTTTTGCTTCATTTTAACCTTAAAAGCATTAAAAAATTATGAGTTTTTAGAATATTTGCTTTATTTTTCTAAATTTAAAAAATACACCATTTGCCCTAAAGCTATGGAGCTATCATTGCAAGGGTATTTTAAAGGTACAAAAAAATCAAAATTTTTAGCTTTTAAAATTTCAAGCAAGGTTTTGTTTTGAAAAACTCCTCCACTTAAAAGCACTTTTAAATCATAATCTTTGCTAAAATCTATGATAAAATTTGCCAAGGCATTAAACATACCTGTAATTGCTTTAGTTTTTTCATCTTGCAAAGCCCCTAAAATTAAATTTTTAAAATTAACCTGCCCTTTTTCTACAAAAAGCTTATAAGAAAAATCAAGATTTTTATCATAAAAAGCTTCACACATCAAGCCAACTTGAGCCTCATAAGAGCTTTTTTCTAAGTTAAAAACAATACTTCCAAAAGCATCGATAATGCGTCCTAAGGAACTTGTTTGTAAGTTAGAATGTGAATAAATTTTTTTAAGATTTTCAAGTTTGATTTTTGGAATTTTTGCTAAAAAATCCTTAGCCTTATCTTCTAAATCATAATGAAAAATAAGACTTAGAGCCAAATTTTGTATATTTTTAATATCGCTATTTATAAGAGTGAAATTTTCAAAATGTGCAATTCTTTCATATTCTTTTAAATTTCCTATAAAAACTTCTCCGCCCCAAATTTTGCCATCTTCGCCATAACCTGTTCCATCACAAATAAAAGCTAAAGCCTTTTCATCTTTTGCAAAATTTTCTTCGTATTCAAAATAAACCGCACAAAAATGCGCATAATGATGAGAAATTTTAATCCTTTCTTCAAATTCTTTTGCATAGCTAAAATGCGGGTGTTTATCGCACAAAATCGCATCAAATTTCAAATCATAATTTTTTTTAAAAAATTCTAAAAGTTTAAAAAATCTCTCATGCACATCAAGACTTTTCAAATCCCCTATATAAGGAGAAATTAAAAGTTTATTTTCATAAAAAATCACAAATTCATTTTTAAGCTCCGCGCCCAAAGCTAAAAAAGTGCCTTTTTTATTAAAATTTCTTTCCAAATAAAAAGGATTTAAACCCCTTGAAGTACGCAAAAACATAGTTTTACCATTTACCACTTGAGCTATGCTATCATCACTTGCGTTGATAATTTCTCTATCATAATCCAAATAAAAATCAAAAACTTTATCAAGTTTTTGACACAAATTAAACTCATCTTTAATGATACTTTCTCCGCTTAAATTCGCACTTGTTGCCACAAGACTTCCTTTAAAATACTCAAAAAGCAAAAGATGTAAAGGCGTATAAGCTAGCATAATACCGATTTTATCAACATCAGGTGCGATTAAAGAAAAGGCTTTTTTTGCCTTTAAAATCACAATAGGAGCTAAAACCCCGCCAAGCAAAGCTTCTTCTTTTTCATCTATAAAGGCAAGTTCTTTAGCACTTTGTAAATCTTTACACATCAAAGCAAAGGGTTTTTTGGGGCGATTTTTTCTAAGTCTTAGAGTTTTTAAAGCTTCTTCATTAAAAGCATCACACATGAGATGAAAACCGCCCATGCCTTTAATGGCTAAAATTTTACCTTCCTTTAAAAACTTCGAACTTTGCATAAAAGCTTCTTGATCTTTGGCTAAAATTTCACCCTTTGGATTTTTAAGAAAAACATTGATTTTACACTTAGGACAACTAATAGGCTGGGCATGAAAACGCCTATTTTTAGGATCTTCGTATTCACTTTTACAAAACTCACACATCAATAATTCTTGCATAGAGGTATTAAATCTATCATAAGGAAGACTTTTTATAATACTAAAGCGTGGCCCACAATGCGTGCAAGTGATAAAAGGATATAAAAAGCGTGGATTTTTTTCATCAAAAAATTCTTTTTTACACTCCTTACAAAGCGCAAAATCACTTAACATAGGCGTGCTTTTTGTATTCTCTAAAGAAGGAGTAATGCTAAAATTCTCATAGTTTGAAATAGAAATTTGCGTCATTATAAGCTTATCTATTCTTGCTAAAGGTGGAAGATGATTTTTTAAATTTTCTATGAAATTTTCACATTCTTTTTGAGCACAAGCAAGGATGATTTCTACCCCAAAACCATCATTTCTTACCTCTCCAAAAAGCTTTGATTTCAAAGCTAGTTCATAAACTAAAGGGCGAAAACCCACCCCTTGCACCAAGCCTGAAATTTTGATCTTATACCCTAAGTGGCACATCGCTTAACTGACAATTTTTAAGATGTTTTAAAGTATTTTTAAGCAAAGATTTATGTTCAAACAAAGAGCCACTTATAAGCGCTAAGTCGCTTTGCTTTTTCTCTCTTAATTCATCACAAGTATCACGTAAGAAATAAGCCAAACTCTCAACCGCTCCATAAGCGATATTAGCACTATCCACACCTGCTAACATAAAACTCATAGTAGATCTTAAAGTTCTTGTATAATCAAAACTTTTATCTTCTTTCAAGCGATAATCAATCTTTACTCCACGAGGCATTTTTGATTCATCAGCAATTTTTAAAAGCTCACTAGCACTCTCTTGTAAATTTTTACCTAAATTTAGCACTCTGCCTACCAAGCCAAGCAAGGAATAAAAATTGTTTTGAAGCTCAAAATTTTCATCTAAAAGAGGAAATTCCTTGCTAAAATTTTCTAAAAGCCTTGCACCAATTTCATCTTTTTTAATCTCTTCATAAAGCTCTTTGCTGTGTTTTGGTAAAGAAAGTTTAAGCAAATTAAGCTCTTTGTTAATAAGCAAAATATCTTCATAATCTTTGCTAAGCTCTAAAATAAAAGCTTTTTCTTTATAACGGCTTACAAGATAAGAAATTCTTGCCATATTTTTATCTTCTTTAGAAAAAATAAGCTCTCTTGCCTTAGCATTGATAAATTCAAAGCCTTCCAAAACCACCACTTGCTCATCTAAAGCACTGATATAAAAATCTTTTTGGTATTCTTCTATTTTTTTTACGCTTAAAAATTTATATTCATTTTCAAAAAGTTTTAAACCTAAAGCAAAGCAAAACAAATCTCTAGCAAGTCTGATTTTAAAATCATTAAAATCAAGATTGTGATTTTTTCTAAACATGGCATTAAGTCTTAGCTTCATCAAAGGTTTTTCTAAACTTGCAAGAAGTTTTAAATTTTCATTTGAACAAACAAAAACTGAATTTATAGCCTTAATATCACAAGGAAGCAAAAAATCTCCTATAAATTCGTTCTTAAACAAAGAAAATTCATAAATGCCATTTTTATCTTTTAAAAAAATCTTTTTTTCTTGACTTAACAAATCAAAAGCAAGATTTAAAAAAGTATTGAAATTTTCTTCATTGATTTTTTCAAATTCTGATAAATTGCTTGAAAATTCACACTCACAAAACACGCCCCATTCGTTTTTTTTTAAAAGTTTTTTTTCTTGATAGGCATTAGAATTTAAATGAGTAATATAAGAAAATTTTGAAAATTCTTTATCTTCTGGCATACAAGGGCTAAAATCCTGCCCCACTTTTACATCAAATTTTTTCAAAAAAACACTATGACTCATAAAATTTAAAGAATCACAAAAAGTCTTTAAATTTTCTTCATCTGCATTAATAGAAAAATGATAAATATTTTCTTCTTTACTAAGGGTGTAGTTATAATTTTTCGCATAAAAACGCAATAAATATTCAAAAATATCATTATCCGCATTATAAATAAAATCAAAATCCAAAGTCATATTATGCCTTTTTTGAAAAATAAACTATAAATATAACATTTTTAACTTAAAAATTCTTTCTCTCTTTGTCTAAAATCGCTCATAAAATGCTCCATAAAAGCGTAAAATTCTTTGCTGTGATTAGGGAATTTTAAGTGGCTGATTTCATGCAAAATCACATATTCAATAGCCTTTAAACTCTTTTGAATGAGTTTTAAATTTAAATTAATATAAGCTTTATTATGATTACATGAACCCCAACGCGTTTTCATATTTTTAATGCTTAAATGCGTATAAAATAAACCTGTTTTTTGGCTCCATTTTTTAAGATAAAAAGCAAAAATCTTTTTGGCATTTTGTCTTAAAAATAAATCTAATTTTGCTTCATTTTGACAAAGAATTTTATCTTTATCAAAATAAGTTTTTTTGGCATTTTCATCAAATATAATTTTATATTTTTTAGCTAAAAAGATTAACTCATCATCTTTTAAAACTTTTTTTTCAAATCTTTTTTTTGCCTCATTTATCCAAGAACTTGATTTATCTAAAAACTCATAAACGCTTTTAAAGGTGCAAAAATAAGGAATGCTAAGAACAAATTCACCCCTTTCATTGAGCCTTAATCTTAAAGTTTTTATGCGTTTTTTAGAATAAAAATAGCACTCATCTTTATAAATAAATGATTTTAAACTAGAGCTTTGCCTTGCCATTTTTTGCTTTTCCATCTGTATGAATTTACCATTCCACGTAAAAATTCATCCGCACAAAATCCTATCCAAACCCCTAAAATTCCAAGATTAAAATGAAAACAAAACACATAACCCACAGGCAAAGATACTCCCATCATAAAAACAAGTCCGCTAAAAAATGGAAACTTAGCATCGCCACTTGCACGCAAGGAATTAACCATGACTATATTGAAAGTTCGCGAAATTTCAAGAAAGATTGAAAGGGCAAATAAAGGTATCATTAAATTTTTTAACTCTTCTTTAAGTCCTAAAATTTGCATTGTAAAATCTTGACAAAGATAATTCAAAAGTGCCACTAAAGCACTTGCCACCACACTAAAATATAAAGCACGCCAAGCATGTTTATAAGCGATATTTTCATATCTAGCACCGACTAATTTACCTACTATGATTTCATTAGCTATGCTTGTAGCTTGTCCTATAAGCATGATAAGCATTGAAATTTGAAAATAAATCGTTTGCACACTCAAACTTGCTTCGCCTAAGCTTGCTACAAAAGCAAAAGCTATAGTGTATTGGACTATCCACAAAAGATTTTCCCCTGCTGAAAATCCGCCTATATTTAAAACCTTTTTTAATACCTCTTTTTCAAGTTTTATCATTTCTTTGATTTTAAGATGAATTTTAAGTTTATAAAAAAGTATCACAAGCAAAGCCACTATAGCAACAATACGGGCAAAAATATTGCTAAGCCCTACTCCAAAAAGTTCTGATTTTGTATAATGCAAAACATAATAATTTCCACAAATCACCACTATATCCATCAAAAAGCCTATAAGCATAACCCAATAAGCCATATTATAAACCCTTACAATAGCCGCTAAAACAATACCTATGGCATCAAAAAACAAACAAATTGCAAGCATATGCAAGTAAATTTCGCTGTCTTTAAGCAATTCTTGTGGGATTTTTAAAAGATAAAGCAAATACTCCCCATGCCATAAAATAAGCGCACCACATACAAAGCCTAAAAGTGCATTTAAAAACAAACTTTGATGGATTACTTTTCTTGCTAAAACATGATCTTTTGCACCAATAGCCTGAGCTATCACCACACTACAACCCACACTTAAAAATGAAAAAATAGTGATAAAAAGATCTAAAATTTGATTTCCAGCCCCCATAGCACCGACAAGAAAATTAGAATAATGCGACACCATAGCGGTATTGATAATCACAGTTAAATACTTAGAAAGCAAGTCCCAAAATATAGGAAAACTAAGTCTTGTTAAAGAGAGTTGTTTTTTTGCCATAATTAATACCTTACAAAGATAAAAGGCAAATTTTAACAAATTTTTCTTAAAATAAAAACCGCTAAAAAGCGGCTTTATTATCCAAAAGTACCGCTTAGATAAGCCTTGGTTTTTTCTTGTTTTGGATTTTCAAAAAATTCTTTACTTTCACCAAATTCTATAAGCTCTCCAAGGTGAAAAAATGCTGTATAATCAGCCACGCGTTTGCCTTGTTGCATGTTGTGCGTTACCATAATCATAGAAAGATTATGACTTAATTCTTTTAAAAGCTCTTCTATAACACCTGAGCTAATAGGATCAAGTGCGGAAGTTGGCTCATCTAAAAGCAAGAGCTTAGGTTTTATTGCTAAAGCTCTTGCGATACAAAGGCGTTGTTGTTGTCCGCCTGAAAGAGCTAGGGCATTTTGCTTTAGTTTGTCTTTAACTTCTTCAAAAAGCCCTACTTTTTGCAAACAATCCACCACCAAAGCTTCTTCTTCATCTTTATTTTTAATCATACCGTGAAGTTTTGGTGCATAGGAGATGTTTTCATAAATGCTTTTTACAAAAACATTAGGTTGTTGAAAAACCATGCCTACATTTTTACGCAAGACTACTACATCTTGATTTTTAACATCCTTTCCTTCAATTTCTACTAAACCATCGATTTTTGCAATTTTATCATTCATTCTATTAAAACAACGCAAAAAAGTGGATTTACCGCATCCTGAAGCACCAATGAGTGCGGTAATTTTGTTTTGTTCTATTTGCATATTGATATCAAATAAAGCTTGTTTTTTTCCATAAAATAAATTTAAATTTGTTGTTTTTGCTATCACTTTAATTTTCCTTGAAAATATTTTCTTAATAATATCGCACTAAGATTTAACACGACCAAAAGTCCTAAAAGCACAATAATACCCGCTGCTGTTCTTTCTAAAAATGCACGCTCTGGCATAGCGGACCATGAGTAAATTTGAGCAGGCAAAACGCTAGTTGGATCAAAAATCGAACTAGCTACATCAGGGATAAATGCTATCATACCGATAATCATCAAAGGCGCAGTCTCGCCTATAGCCCCAGCTAAAGTCAAAATAGAACCTGTTAAAATCATAGGCATAGCCAAAGGCAACATAATACCTTTTACCATTTGAACCTTTGTCATGCCTAAGGCATAAGCGGCATTTTTCATGTTAATGTCCACACTTTTTAAAGCCGCTTTGGTTGAAACAATGATAATAGGTAAACTCATGATCGCCAAAGTAAGCCCACCCACTAAAGCACTTGATCGAGGCATTCCAAAAAGATTGATAAACACTCCAAGTCCTAAAAGTCCAAACAAGATGCTAGGAATACTTGCAAGGTTGTTAATACACACTTCTATAAAATGTGTAAATAAATTTTGCGGTGCAAATTCTTCTAAGTAAATTGCCGCTGCAACGCCTATAGGAACACTCACAACCATACAAACAAGCATAACAAGCAAAGTCCCTACAACTGAAGATAAAATTCCTGAATTTTCAGAAGATTTTGAGTCCCCATTTAAAAAGAAATTGCTATTAAATTTAAGCTCTATCTCGCCTTTTTGCACAAGATCATCGACTAAAGCTCTTTGCTTTTCACTAAGACGATTATATTTTTGTTTCATGTATTGATCTACTTCTGAATTTGCTAAAAGCCAAGATTTTTCAGTAATTTGCCCTGTTCTTATCTTTCTTTGCTCAGCACGAGATAAAAGATCATAAACAGGAGAATTTCTATTAGCCTCTACAAAAATATAAGTTTGTTTAAAAGCTCCAATTCCAAGATAACCCACACTTCCTAAAAAGATACAAAGAAAAATTAAATTAATATAAAGCCCCATTTTACAAAGTCTTTTAAAAGACTTTGAAGCTTTTTGTCTTTTTTTAAAAAGTTTTTTCATAAATTTTTCCTTTTGTGAAAGCGATTGATAAGATAAACACTAAACATATTGATGATTAAAGTGATGATAAAAAGCACTAAACCTAAAGAAAAAGCACTTAAAGCCAAAGAGCTATCAAAAGCTTGATCTCCACTTAAAGCTTCTACAATTTTTACCGTTACTGTTGTCATATCTTCTAAAAAATTCATCGTTAAATTTGGACGCAAAGAAGCTGCCATTACCACTATCATGGTTTCACCTAAGGCTCTTGAAAGTCCTAAAAGACAAGCTGCAACTATACCAGGAATAGCCTCAGGTAAAATCACAGCAAAAACCACTTCTTTTTTTGTCATGCCTAAAGCATAAGCACCATTAATCCTTTTCTCGCTTACTGCTTCAATGCAATCTTGAGATAAAGAAGCTACTATAGGCACTATCATGATCCCCATGATAAAACCTGCGCCTAAAGCACTTTGAAAACTTGCTTGTATGCCAAATAAAGAAAAAAACCACACTATAAAAGGCGCTACAACTATAGCCGCAAAAAATCCAAAAACAACAGTAGGAATCCCTGCAATGATTTCTAAAATAGGTTTTAAGTAATTTTTAGATTTTTTGCCAGCAAAAACACCTAAATATATAGCACACATAACCCCTAAAGGTAAAGCCGTTAGCATAGCAATCAATGAAATATAAAAAGTTCCCCAAAAAAGCGATAGTGCCCCAAAAACACCTTGTTTGCTCGTGCCATCTGCATTCATAAAAGCTGCATCAGCTGCCCACTGACTTGAGAATAAAAAGGTAACAACACTTTCTTTTTGAAAGAATTTTAAAGCTTCAATTAAAATTGTAAGCATGATAGCAAAGCTTACTATCACGCTTACAAAAGCACATAAAAAAAGTGCAAATTTGATTATTTTTTCTTTTAGCAAAGTTTTTCCTTAAAAAACTTTTCCAGCTTTTACAAGCTCATCATTTAAAATTTTTCTATCTTCTATATGTTTTTGAGAAGCTTTTAATTTATCATCGCTTAAAGGAACAAGTCCTATTTTTTCAAGTTCTCCGCCACTTTTTGCCAAATCATCACTCATGTAAATTTTTGCAAATTCAAAGGCTTCTTTTGGATTTTTCTTAGCATTGATATAAATAAACAAACTTCTTGCAAGTTCGTATTTTTCATCCGCAATATTTTCTTCACTTGGTGCAACACCATCAATAGTAGCGACATTGATTTTATCTGAGTTACTCACTAAAAAGCTATAACCAAAAATTCCAAAAGCATCTTTATCAATAGTAAGTTTTGAAACGATTAGATTATCATTTTCACCGCTTGGGATATAAGCACCATCTTGACGCAAAGTTTTATACTCGCCTTTATACTCAGGAATTTTTTTAGACACATCACTC
Organism: Campylobacter sp. US25a; assembly: GCF_004379075.1. Taxonomy (NCBI): domain Bacteria; kingdom Pseudomonadati; phylum Campylobacterota; class Epsilonproteobacteria; order Campylobacterales; family Campylobacteraceae; genus Campylobacter; species Campylobacter sp. US25a. The sequence goes on along the minus strand of NZ_RYYM01000002.1, from coordinate 216,947 downwards.
ATAACAAGCTCTTCTATAGTATCTCTTGTTCCCGAACTTGATGGTGGACCATAAACACTAATTTTACGATTTGGTAAATTTTTATTGATTTGATTCCAGTTTGTATAAGGATTTGGTATAAGTTTTCCATTTTGTGGAATTTCTTTTGCCAATGCTAAGAAAAGTTCTTTTTTTGTGATATTTAATGGAGCATTGGTTTTATTTTGAGCTAAAACTATACCATCATAACCTATCATAATCCCTACTATGTCAGTTACTCCTGCTTTTTTGCAAGTTTCAAATTCGCTTAATTTCATAGGTCTTGAAGCATTAGAAATATCAGTAGTTCCTTCACAAAATACCTTAAATCCACCCCCTGTTCCCAAGCTCTCTACTATAGGAGTTTTTGTATTTTTAATCGAAGCATATTCTTCAGCTACAAAAGAAGTAAAAGGATACACAGTCGATGAACCTGCGATTTTTAAATCTGCTGCATTTAAAGCACCACAAAGTACAAGACTTGCCACACTTAAAGATAGAATTTTTTTCATTTTTTCTCCTTAACTTTAAAAAAGTAATGGAAGTTTAAAAAAACTTGGAAACATTTTGGAAACATTTTTTATTTTATATTTTTCTCAAATATAATTTTTAACTATCAAAAATTTAGCTTGTTTTTAAAAAAATAATATATCATTATGAAACATTATTTAAATTTTAATAAGGAGATAGGAATGCTTTCTAAAGAAGTTGTAAAATTACTCAATGAACAAATAAACAAAGAAATGTATGCGGCAAACTTATATCTTAGCATGAGCTCTTGGTGCTATGAAAACAGTCTTGATGGAGCTGGAGCCTTCTTGTTTGCACATGCAAGCGAAGAAAGCGATCATGCTAAAAAGCTTATCACTTATCTTAATGAGACAGATTCTCATGTAGAACTTCAAGAAGTAAAACAGCCTGAACAAAATTTCAAATCCTTGCTTGATGTTTTTGAAAAAACCTATGAACATGAGCAATTTATCACAAAATCAATCAATACTTTAGTTGAACACATGCTAACACATAAAGACTATTCTACTTTTAATTTCTTACAATGGTATGTAAGCGAACAACACGAAGAAGAAGCACTTTTCCGTGGTATAGTTGACAAGATTAAATTAATCGGAGAACACGGAAATGGACTTTATTTAGCTGATCAATACATCAAAAATATTGCATTAAGCAGAAAAAAATAATCTTTGCCCTACTATGGGCAAATCTCGCTTTGGATTATAAGGTATGACTTATTTTTCTTTAGAATTTAGTATCTTAATGATAGCTTTTTTTGCTATTTATTGGACTTTTAAAAATGATTACAAAATACAAAATATTTTAATTTTAATTTTCTCTTATATTATTTATATTTTAATCAATCCTTATTTCGCCTTGGTTTTATTTATATACACCTTTTTTATACACTATTTTGCCTTGCTAATTTTTGTGCGTCGCAAGCGTTATGTTTTCGCTACTTGTATGGCTTTTATTATTTTAAATTTATGTTTTTTTAAATACTTTCCTAGCATCAAAGGAAGTATTGATGAGATATTAGATTTTTTCGGTTTAGAATTTTTAAATATTGATTTAGTATTTCCAATAGGAATTAGTTTTTATACCTTTACTTCTATCACTTATCTTGTAGAAGTTTACCAAAAACGCCGTTTAGAAAGCTTTTTAAATTTAGCAACCTTCTTATCATTTTTTCCAACACTACTTTCAGGGCCTATTATGCGAAGTTCTTTTTTCTTTGAACAAGCCTATCAAAAACGCGAATTTAAACATGCAAATTTAATCATCATCTTGCTTGTTTTTGGTATAGTTAAAAAAGTTTTAATAGCCAATTACCTTGGAATTTATGCTAAAAGTATTTTAGACTTTCCACAATCTTATAATTTCATACAACTTTTAAGCGCAATTTACGCCTATGCGATTCAAATATACTGCGATTTTAGCGGATATGTTGATTTAGTTTGTGCTTTTGCTTTAATGTTAGGTTTTACCCTTCCACCTAACTTTAACATGCCTTATCTTGCAAAAAATCTAAAAGATTTTTGGGCTAGATGGCATATCAGTCTTTCAACCTTTATAAGAGATTATATCTATATACCTTTAGGGGGCAATAGAAAAGGAATGCCACGCACTATAGTTAATATACTCATCGCTTTTATACTTTCAGGTATATGGCATGGCAATACACTTGCTTTTATTGTTTGGGGTTTATTGCATGGCATTGGCATAGTTTTTATACATTTGCTAGCTTTAAGCAAATTTAGTTTACAAAAAATTCCAGCTTTAGGAAGATTTTTAACCTTTCAATTTGTATGTTTTACTTGGATTTTCTTTTATTATAGCAAAAATCTAGAAGATGCAATAGAATATTTTAAAGCTTGTTATTATAATTTCTTCCAAATTCCATCCTATAATGATATTTACATGTTGGTTGCTTTTGGGGTTCTTTTTATGATCTATCCTTTATTTATTAATTTTAAAGAATATTGCATTAAGATTTTAAACCTTACTCCATTTTTACTAAAACCTTTTATCATAGCTTTTATTTTACTTTTGGTTTTTGCTTTTATGCCAGATGGAATTCCTGATTTTATTTATTCGAGTTTTTAGATGAGTGCAGTTAGATTTTTCTTCATTTTGATTATAGTGCTTGGCTTGGTTGTTGTAGTTATGAATCAGAGCATTAGCTCTTATATAGAACAAAAATATCATTTTGCATTCTATCCTCATAATGATCTTTTAAAAGAAGCCAATGGCTTCAAAATTAAATTAGAACAAATTCGTGCAATTTTAAGCAACGAACCCTTGCCTCAAACCAATGAAGAAGATACAAATCAAGAAAGTAAATCAACAGATGAAAACTTAAGTAAAATAGATAAAGTTTTAAACACTTTAGAAAATGATGAAAACACTTCTCATAAAGAAACAAATCTAACCTTAATCCAAGATGCAAATATTAGTTTTATCGATAATACTAAATTAGAGCTACAAAATGGAGATGAGTTTTTATTTATCGGAGATTCTTTAATGCAAGGTGTTGCAATAGCCTTGAATAGAGATTTAAGAAATTTAAATCTTAAGGTAACCGATCTTAGTAAACAAAATACAGGCCTTTCTTATAAATCCTATTTTAACTGGTCAAAAGCAACCAATGAAGCTTTTATTAAAAACTCAAATATTAAATATCTTGTTGTTCTTCTTGGTGCTAATGATCCTTGGGATATTAAAAAAGGAGGAAATTACCATCGTTTTGGCTCCCCTTCTTGGATAGATATTTATACAAATCGTGTAGATGAAATCATTAAAATCGCTAAAAAACATAAAGCCAAAGTTTTTTGGTTTGAAATCCCTCCTGTAAAAAAAGAAGATTTGAACAAAAAAATACAAGTGCTCAATAAAATTTACAGCAATGAAATTCTTAAAAATAAAGAAATTTTTATCAACACTAAACTATTTTTTAGTGTCAATGATGAATACTCAGCTTATATAAAAGATGAAAACAATAGAAGTATAAAAGTAAGAACAGATGATGGGATTCACTTTACCCCAAGTGGTGCAAGAGAAATGTCTAAACTTTTATTAGAACACATAAAACTTAAGGAAGAAAATGCTAGCAAATAAATTTAAAATTATCTTATTGTTTTTTATTATTTTTACTAGCTCTTATGCACAAAATTTAAATACAAATGACACAATAGATTCCATACTCAATCAAAACAAAAATCACCCTGCTTTAGCAAATTATGTATCAAAAAAAGATCTTAAAAATCTAGAAAAAAAATTAGAAAAAAATCAAAACATAGGAATTAGAATTTATGGAGATTCTCATATGGCGGCTGATTTCTTTCCGCGTGTCATAAGAGGATATTTAATCCGCTCTAACTCTATAGGTTTTGCCTATCCTTTACAGCCCAAATATCAACAAAATCTTAATCTTGTTTATTCTTATAAAAACTTTGAAATTTTAAACTCAAGAAATCCTACTAATGCTGGACATAATTTTCCACTAGGTGGGATAATAGCCAAAGCAAAAATCAAAGGTGCAAAAATCAACCTTGATACAACCTTAGATAAAAAAAAATTCAAGATAGGATTTTTATTTAAAACCAAGCAAAATACCAATGCTTTTAGCATCAAAGATGCAAAAAACCAAAACTATGAGTTAAAAACTACACAAATTAACAAATGGTCTTATAAAGAACTAGAACTTGATCTTCCTTTGCAAATTTCAGCCTTACAAAAGGATGCTGAGCTAGGAGGATATTTCATCACAAATAAAGATAATAATATTTTCTTAGATACCATTGCAATCAATGGTGCCAAAAGTGATTTATGGCTCTCTTGGAATCAAGCAGTTGTAAAAAAAGAACTAGAACTTTTACACAATGATTTAATTATTCTTGCTTATGGTTCTAATGATGCACTCTTTAAAGGGTTTGAAAAACAAAAATTCAAAAATAATTTAAAAAAATGGATTAGCATTTTAAAAACTTACAATAAAAACGCTGTTATCATGCTAATCTCTCCACCAACCGTAGTTCAAAAACAGGGTAAAAACTATAAGCTTGCTCCTGATTTTTTTACCATACGCAAAGCATTATATGAAGTTGCTAAAGAAGAAAAAACTCTTATCTTTGATATGCATCAGTTTATGCAAGATAGTGGGGGAAAAAACAAATGGATAGAACAAAAGCTTTCGCTCAATGATGTACATCTTACTATAAAAGGCTATGAGCTGATGGCTAAAAAGTTACTCGAGGATTTAAAAAATATCATCGATTATTAAATTTAATACTTAGGAAATTCTAAGTTTTCATCATTGAAACTTAAAGCTATGATTTGATAGTAAGAATTAATGGTTTTTAAAAGATTAAATCTAGCTCTTAAAAATTCTTGCTGGGTAGAATTTAAAGTATTATTTGCATCCAAATAATCTTTTAATTCACTTTTTCCTAAAATATATTTTTCATAATACGCCTTAGCGATAAGTTCTTGTTTAATGTTAATATTTTGCAAATTTTGCAAAAGCAAGGTGTCGCTTTGATAATCTTTATAATTCAATGCAAATTCGTTCATCGCACTTTGCAAAGCCTGTTCATAAGAAATTAAAAGTTGCTCATAAGTAAATTGTGAAATTTTGATATTTTGCTTTACTCTACCATAATCTAAGAAAGGTAAAGAAATCTTAACATTGCCACTTAAAATTTCAAATTTAAAACTATCATCGATTTTTTTATCACTTCCGCTTAATGCTCCACCTAAAGAAATGCTAGGCAAAATAGATTTTTGCATGGAAGAATAATCCTTAAAAGCTGATTTTAAGCTATTAAGTTTAGACCTCACATCTGCACGGTATGCTAAGGCTTTTAAAGGTATGTTAAAATCAGGACTTAAGGTTTTAAAATCATTTAAAGATAAAGTTTTAAAATACTCTATGTAAGCAAAACCTTCTTGCTTTGCTAATAAATCTTGTAAATTTTTTATGAGTAAATTACGATTTTGATCATTGCTTAATAAATTTTGTTTAGCTCTTAATAAGCTTTGTTCTATGTTTAAAAGATCTAATTCTTCTATTTTTCCAAGCTTGTATTTATAACTATAAAGCTCTTTCATTTGTTCTAAATTTGAAAGATAAGCTCGAAGCAATTTATCTACATCGTTAAAATAAGCCAGCTCAAAAACATCATTTAAAGCTGTATTAATCATGCTTATTTTTAAATTTTCAAGATCATAAGCACTTGCTTTTGCACTAAATTCACTCGCACTTGCACTATCTCTTAATTTTCCATAAATATCAAGCTCATAGCTTAAATTTAAAGAATTATTGAAATTTTTACTTTGTTTACCTGAATTTAAATCTTTATCCGCACCAAAACCCAAATTTCCACTTAAAGTCGGATATAAATCATAAGCAATCAAATCGGCTCTAGCCAAAGCTGAAAGCAAAGTTTTTCTAGCAATATTAATATCGCTATTATTCAATAAAACAAAATTTAGAAATTCATTTAATTTTGCATTATCATAGGATTTATACCAATCATAAGTGAGATTTAAATCTTTCATTTGTTCTTGAGTTAAATCAACTTCTTTAGGCAAGCTAAGTTTTGCACCACAAGCACTCAAGAAAAATGCTAAAAAAATGCTAAGTATTATTTTCATATCATTCCTTTGATAATGCACTAATAGGATTTAAATTTGCTGCATTTCTTGCAGGGAAAAAACCAAAAACCACACCGATAAACATAGAACTTAAAAGTCCTAAAAGCACAGAATAGGCATTTAAAATCATAGGAAAATCCGTACTTAAGGTATTAAAAGCAAAAATAATAAAAATCGATAAAATCACACCCAAAATCGCCCCTATAGTACAAATCATAACCGCTTCAATTAAAAACTGCATCATAATATCTTCTCTTCTAGCTCCTATAGCCATACGTATGCCTATTTCTCTTGTTCTTTCGCTTACAGAAACAAGCATGATATTCATCACTCCTATACCCCCAACAATCAAAGCAATCACAGCCACACAAGCGGTAAGTATGGTTGTAGTACGTTTATTTGCTGTAATAGCTTGTTTAAAAGTGTCAGAATTAAAAGTAAAAAAATCCTTTTGTCCGCGTTTAATTTCTAAAATTCTTATAATAGCATTTTCAGCCAAAGTTGAACTCACATCATCTTTAACCTTAACTATGATTTCACGCAAATTTCTATCTCCTGTAAGCTTATTCATCAGTGTTGTATAAGGTATATAAAGACGCACCACATTATCTTCTATAGGCTTGTCTGTATCTTTTTGTAAAACTCCTATTATCTTAAAAGGTTGAGAATTAAAAAGCACCACACGACCTAAAATATTTTCACTTTTTTCATTAGGAAAAAGATTTTTTTTAGCATTAAAATCCAACACAGCAACATTGGTACTATTTTTTACATCATCATTATTTAAAATTCTTCCCGCATCTATCCTTAAACCTTCTATAGCAAAATTATTTACCCCCACTCCTTCAGCTCTTGCACTTAAAGAAATATTAGTATAAGTTGCCACACCTGAAGTATTTGAATGAGCATCCACTGCTTCTAAGTATTCTAGGGATCTTAGCGTTTCTAAATCACTAAAATTAAGCCTTGTTTTACCCGAACGCAAATCCCCAAACCCCTTTCCAGGGCGAATTTCAATAGTATTTGTCCCAAGTCTTGCAATGGACTCAAGCACTTTAGCTTGAGAGCCTAATCCTAAAGCTACAACACAAACTACAGAAGCAATACCTATGATGATTCCAAGCATAGTTAAAACAGAACGAAGTTTGTGTGCAAGTATGGAAGAATAAGCTATCTTAAAACACTCAAAGGCTTGATTTTTAAGCAAAGTAAATGTTTTTTTCTCTTTAGGCATTGTTTTTAAAGTGAGCTTTTCTTGAGCTTTTTCCTTTTTAGTATCGCTTAAAATTTCCCCATCTTTAATCTCTATAACCCTTTTAGCTTGTGCTGCAATTTTTGGATCATGAGTTACTAAGACTATAGTATGACCTTGCTCGTTAAGTTTTTGTAAAATTTCAAGCACCATAATACCACTTTTACTATCCAAAGCTCCCGTTGGCTCATCAGCCAAAATAAGCTCTCCACCATTCATTAAAGCTCTTGCTATAGAAACGCGTTGTTGCTGCCCTCCGCTTAATTCATTCGGCTTAGAATCTAATTTATGGGCTAATTCTAAATCATTTAAAAGTTTTTTAGCGTTTTGACTTCTTTCTTGTAAATTTTTTCCCGCATAAACTGCAGGTAAAGAGACATTTTCTTTAGCACTCAGCAAGCTTAAAAGATTATATCTTTGAAATATAAAGCCTATTTTTTCACGCCTTAATCTTGCTTTTTCATCGTTATTAAGTTTAGTGACTTCATATTTATCAAAAATATAAGTTCCACTACTTGGCGTATCTAATGTTCCTATGATATTTAAAAGTGAAGTTTTACCACTTCCACTTTGTCCTATAATAGCAACAAATTCACCTTTTTCTATACTTAAACTTACATTTTTTAAAATGGCATTTTCGCCTATATTTTTGCAAATATTTTTAAGAAAAATCATTAAAATCTCAACTTCATTTTAGGGGCTAAGCCATCAGCACTTGAGCTTACTATCAATTCTTCATTTTCATTTACACCTTCTAAAATTTGAGTGTTGATAGAATCTTTAATACCAAGTTTGACATATTTTTTAACAGCTTTTTGATTTTCTAAAATTTCAACATAATAGCCTTTTGGATCACTTTTAATTGCATAAGTTGGCACTGCTAAAACAGCTTTTGCACTTGCTACAACAATTTCATTTTGTATACTCATACCAATACGCAAAAAATCATCTTTATTGGCTACATAAAATTTTGCGTAATAATAAATAGCATTTGATGAGCTTGAGCTTGAAGAACTCGAACTTGATGAGCTTGAGCTTGTACTAGAATCACTCACTTCAGTATCAGCTGGATCTATACTTGCAATCTTAGCATGATAAGTTTTTTGAGGATCATTAAGCAAAGAAAAATCAAGCTCTGTTCCTACTTTTATCTTACTCACATCAGCCTCTGCTATTTCCATTCTTACTTCCATTTCATCTAAATTAGCTATACGGACTATAGTAGGAGTGTTTTGATTAGCATTAACTGTTTGTCCTTCATCTACAGCTACATTAATCACAACACCATCCATAGGAGCAGTAATGGTTGTATAACCTAAATCTTTTTGTGCATTTTTAAGAGTGATTTCAAGCTGAACTACTTGAGCATTAAGCTCTGCAACATTAGCTTTTAAAGTATAATAATTATTTTTTTGAGTTTCTAAATTTTCAAGAGAACTTGCTTTAGCTGCATAAAGTTTTTGCTCTCTTTGATACTGCTTACTCGCAATCTCAAGAGCAACTTTTTTACTCTCTAAATTAGCCTTAGCGCTTTCAAGCTGAGCTTTTGTAATATCTAAATCGTTTTGTTGTTTATCTTTGTCAATTTGAGCGATCAAATCACCTTGCTTTACATGAGTTCCCACATCCACATAAAGTTTTATAATTTGTCCGCTAACTTGAGCACCTACATCGACTTGATCTTTGGCATATACCTTTCCTACTGCCTCTATGGTTTGAGATATATCTTTTTTTTGTATTTTTTGAGTTAAATAGCTGATTTTTTCATCATTATTAAAAAAAATAAAATAAGCCCCAACACTTCCAAGTATTGCAATTAAAATGATTAAAACAATCTTCTTTTTCATAATAACAAATCCTAAAGAAAAATCAAGATTAAATTTTACTCATTTTTTGTGAATTTTTTGTGAATTTTTAATTCTATTTTATAAATTTAAAAATTCTAAAGCCATCATCACATCACCTTGCATTAAGACTTTTAAATTTTCATCATCCCAACAAAAAGTAGAACTATGGTGCAAAGCTGGATGATTTAAATCCTTTGAAATTCCAACAAACACATAAGCCCCCATTCTTTCTCGTGTTAAAAAAGCAAAATCTTCAGCCCCCATGTCAGGTTTAGAAGAAACAATGATATTTTCTTCTCCTAAGACCTTTGCAAAAGCTTTTCTTGCTATTAAAGCAGCTTTTTCATCATTAATCAATGGAGGAAATTCTTTAGTATATTTAAGCTTATAATCTCCACCATTAGATTTTGCTGTAGCAGCAGCCACTTCTTCTAGAGAACTTTTTAAAATATCTTGTGTTTTATCATTTAAAAAACGCACGGTTCCTTTTAAATAAGCATTTGTAGGAATAACATTATAAGTAGTTCCTGCACAAATTTGACCTACGGTAATCACCCCTGCTTCATAAGGGGCTAAACGCCTAGAAACAACACTTTGTATATTATTTACAAATTGCGTTGCCATAATTATAGGATCTATACAAGTGTGCGGATGAGCTCCATGCCCTCCTCTGCCAATAAATTCCAAATCAAAAACATCCGTTCCAGCCATCATTTCGCCACTTACAATTTGAGCAGTATTTTCAAGCAAAGGCCCCCATAAATGACAACCAAAAACCGCATCAACATAAGGATTTTCCAATACACCTGATTCTATCATAGGTTTAGCTCCACCGCTTCCCTCTTCTGCGGGCTGAAACATAAACTTAATCGTGCCACAAAATTCATCTTTAAGTTCATTTAATATCAAAGCAGCTCCCAAAAGCCCTGCTGTATGTCCATCATGTCCACATGCGTGCATCTTACCATCAATTTTTGAAGCATAGCTTAGATTAGTTTTTTCTTGCACAGGCAAAGCATCCATATCCGCTCTTAAAAGAACACATTTTGGTTTTTTCTGCCTCTTCTTTTTTCCTTCTATAATAGCTAAAATTCCTGTTTTTGCAATATTTTTTTGATATTTAATGCCAAACTCATCTAAAATTTTACACACTAAATGAGCTGTATTTTCTTCTTCAAATTCAAGCTCAGGATGCATATGAATTTGATGTCTTAAATCAACTATTTTATCATAGTACTTTAGTGCTAAATTTTCAACCAGCTTATGCATTCTTTTCCTTAATCTAAATCTTTTATTTTCTCATCTGCTTTTTTACTGTCAAGTTTTTCCAAATTCGCCTCCATTTTTCGTATTTCTTCTTCTCCACTACGCACTAATTTTGCATCAATTTTGGAAAAATCTCCAGTTTTTTTATTTGGATATTCTACCTTAGAAAGTATAAAACGCAATAAATTTAATCTTGCTTTTTTCTTATCATCAGAAGAAATAATAGTCCAAGGACAAGTTGGAGTATTAGATGCTAAAAGCATAGAGTATTTAGCTAAAGTATATTTATCCCATAATTCTTGCGATTTTTGATCCACAGGAGATAATTTATATTGTTTAAGTGGATCACTTCGGCGTTTTTCAAAACGTTTTTTTTGCTCGTCTTTTGATACCGAAAAATAAAATTTAAAAAAAATAATATCACTATTTGAAATCATATTTTCAAACAAAGGCACTTCTCTTAAAAAATCTTTATGTTGTTGCGGTGTACAAAAACCCATAACCGGTTCTACTCCTGCGCGATTATACCAAGATCTGTCAAAAATCACAATCTCACCGGCTGAGGGCAAATGTGCTATATAACGCTGAAAATACCACTGTGTTTTTTCCACATCACTAGGTTTTTCAAGAGCCACAACGCGGCAACCACGCGGATTTAAATGCTCAATCAAACGTTTAATCGCTCCACCTTTTCCAGCCGCATCACGCCCTTCTATAAGTATAAGAACCTTTAAACCCTTGGCTTTAACATGATTTTGAAATTTCAAAAGCTCAATTTGCAAATTCTTTAAATCTTTTTCATATTCTATTGTACTTTTCTTTCTTTTAACAGAAACATAAATTTCATTCTTTTTAACAGCCCCTTGTGTTTTTGAAGAATTATTTTCTTGCATTTTCAAACCTTTATAAAGTATTTAAAGCAAATTTACCATAATAAATTATAATTGAAGCTAAAGATAAAGGAAAAATAAGTTTTTAGGAAATTTATGCGTATTTTTGGTATTATTTTATTAAGTTTTTGTTTATGTTTTGCTTCTATATTATCTTTAAATGAAGCTTTTAATGTAAAATCAAACTCTTATAATAATTCTATCTCAATTGATATTGAACTTGGAAAAGATATTTATCTTTATTCTAATAAACTTAAATTATATATAAACGAAAAAGATATAAGTTCTTTGATTAATCTACCTCAAAGTTCTACAAGAGGCAATGAAAATGTTTATTATCAAAAATTAAATTTAGCTTTGCCAAATTTATTACTAGAGCGCTTTGCAAAAAATACCACAAATTTAATCAAACTCGAATTTCAAGGTTGCTCTGAACAAGGCTTGTGTTATAATCCTCAAACTTGGTACTTTGATCTCATTTCTAAAAAAGATGCTTTTGAAATTTCAAAACCTTACAAAACTCAAAAAACAGATAAAAAAACTAAAATTGAATCTGAAGAAAGCTCTATAGCAAATTTTTTAGCAACAGATAACTTTTTTTGGATTTTGCTAAGTTTTTTTGGCTATGGACTTTTACTCTCCTTAACACCTTGTATTTTACCTATGATTCCGATTTTATCTTCTCTTATCGTAGCAAAAAGTAATGCTAAATTTTCAAAAAAACATAGTTTTTTTCTCTCTTTTATCTATGTTTTTTTCATGTCTTTAGCCTATGCTATTGCTGGAGTTATAGCAAGTTTTCTAGGAGCAAGTATTCAAGGAATTTTACAAAAACCTATTATTTTAATACTTTTTGCTCTAATTTTCATAGCTTTTGCTTTTGCTATGTTTGGAGCTTTTCGTTTTGAATTGCCATTGAGATTTCAAACCTTTATACATAAAAAAAGCGAAAAAGGAAAGGGAGTTGTAGGTATAGCTATTATGGGATTTTTATCTGCTTTAATAGTAGGTCCTTGCGTAGCAGCCCCTTTAGCAGGTGCTTTAATTTATATAGCCAATACAGGCAATGCTTTATTAGGTGGTAGTGCGCTTTTTATCATGAGTTTTGGCATGGGTATACCTTTGCTTTTCATAGGCTTAGGATTAGGTTTTATTAAACCTGGTTTTTGGATGGAAAAAGTAAAAATTTTCTTTGGTTTTGTTATGTTGACTATGGCTATTTGGATACTTTCTAGAATTATTGAAGAAAATTACATTTTAATTGCCTATGGAATTTTAGGTGTATTTTTTAGTGTTTTTATGGGAATTTTTGAAAAAAGTTTTACAATAATTTCTAAAATTAAAAAAAGTATTTTAATTCTTATTTTAGCTTATTCTCTAAGTATTTTCCTAGGGGGACTTTTTGGGGCTAAAAATTTCTTAAATCCTTTAAATTTCAATACTATATCTGCCTCAAAACCTGCTTTAAGCTATGATTATATCAACAATTTTGAACAATTAAAGCAAGAAATACAAACAAATACAAAGCCCATAATGCTTGATTTTACTGCATCTTGGTGTGAAAATTGCAAACTTTTAGATGAATTAACCTTTAGCGATGAAAGAATCATACAAAAAATGCAAAATTACAAACTTATCAAAGTTGATGTAAGTGAAAATAATAATGAACAAATTAAAACCATGAAAGAATTTAATGTTTTTGGCCCACCTGTTTTAATTTTCTTTGAAAATGGAAAAGAAAAATTAAAAATCACGGGTTTTATCAGTGCTGATGATTTATTAAAAAAACTAGAACCATGAAAATTCAAAGTCTGCAAATAGGGAAAATTAAAAACTATAAAAATTTCCAAAGCGCATTTATTAAAGATACTTACCTAGAAAAAACACAAATTGATTTTCTGGGTATTTTAGATGATCAAATAGCTAATAAAATTCATCATGGAGGCTACCATAAGGCTATTTTTGCCAACTCTTGTCAAAACTATCCTATATGGGAAAGATTTCTTAATAAAAAGCTAAATTTTGGCTCAATGGGTGAAAATTTGAGCATCGATGGGCTTTGTGAACAAAATGTTTGCATAGGTGATATACATCAAATTTCAAATGCAATACTGCAAGTAAGCGAACCTAGAAAACCTTGTGTAAAAATTTCTAAAATTCACAATAATCCAAATTTTACACATGAAATTTTTAAAACGGGCTTGAGTGGATGGTATTATAAAGTTTTACAAGTTGGACAAATACGAAAGCATGAAAATATTAAAATTTTAGAAAAAATTCTACTTCACTTAGTGTATTTGAACTCAATCAACTTTTTTACTCCCCGCATCAAATTCTTAAGCAAAATCTGAATTTATTAGATAAATTAGAAAAATTAAACTCTCTCATATCTCAAAATTGGCACGAAACGATACACAAACGCTTAAAAAATACTTACGATATAAGCTATATGGATAGCTTATAAGTTTTTAAAGTTATTTTTAGGTAAAATAATTCTTTTTCGAAAGGATAATCATGCAAAGACAAACATGGAGTAGCACACTAACTTATATTCTAACAGTTGCTGGAGCAACCATAGGATTTGGAGCAACTTGGCGTTTTCCCTATCTTGTAGGAGAAAATGGTGGCGGTGCTTATGTATTAGTTTTTTGTATAGCTATGATTATCATAGGCATTCCTGTTATTTTAGTTGAAAATGTCATAGGCAGAAAAGCGATGACAAATAGCGTAGATGCTTTCAAACAAAAATGGCAAAGTATTGGATATATGGGACTTTTAGGAAGCTTTGGCATAATGGCTTACTACATGGTACTTGGAGGATGGGTTTTAGTTTATATTTGGGAATTAACCCTAGGGAATTTTAGTCTTGCCAATGTAGTAAGCAAAGAATTTACTCATCAGTTTTTTAACGACAAAATAGCCTTCAATCCTTTAGGAGTTGGTATTTTTACCACTGTTTTTGTAATTATTAATTATATTATTTTAAAAAGAGGCATTATAGATGGTATAGAAAAATCCGTCAAATTTTTAATGCCCTTATTATTTATCTGTCTTATTGTTGTTGTGGGACGCAATTTAACCCTTGATGGAGCTATAGCTGGAGTTAAATTTTATCTTGAACCTGATTTTAGTAAAATTTTATCATCAAAACTTTTAATCGATGTTTTAGGGCAAGTCTTTTTTGCTTTATCCCTAGGTTTTGGGGTGATGATAACACTTTCATCTCATCTTAATAAAAATGAAAATATGGCAAAAACCGCTATTTATACAGGGGTTTTAAATACCATTATAGCTGTTTTGGCTGGTTTTATGATTTTTCCAGCACTTTTCTCAGCAGGACTTGCTCCAGATAGCGGGCCTTCTTTGGTTTTTGAAACTTTACCTATAGCATTTTCTCATATCCATTTTGGTACCATTGTGTGTATTTTATTTTTTGTCTTACTCTTGATTGCAGCTTTAACCACAAGCTTGCCAATTTATCAAGTTATTATTAGCGTATTAGAAGAAAAATTTAAATATTCTAAAAATCTTTCTATTAACCTAACTCTAGGGTTTATCTTCATACTTGGCAATCTTCCTTGTATTCTAACTTATGGGCCTTGGCGTGATATTGTTATCATCAAAGGAAAAAACATTTTTGATAGTTTTGATTTCATTAGTGGAAATATTTTGTTTGTTTTAACTGCATTTTTTTGCTGCATTTATGTAGGTTGGATTTTAGGCAAACAAGAAAGTCTAAAAGAACTTAGCAATAACAATACACTTAAAAGTTCATGGTTTGGAATTTGGTTTTATTATGTAAAATATATAGTACCTTTGATTATTTTAATCATTTTTATCTATGGAATTTTAAACTAATTTTTTAAATTTATATCTCTCTAACATAGTGGAATTTCCTAAAATTCCACCTTGATGTATATAAAGCAATGGTTTTTTCCACTCTTGTTTTAATGCTATACTTAATCCTAAAATATCATACAACAAGTCAAATTCTATATTGCACTTTAACTTTAAATCCATGTAAAGCTCATAAAATTCTTTATACGGTCTAGCAAAGTGATATTTTTTATCACTTGTTAAAAATTCTAAATTTGAAAAATCATAGCTTGGATCTAATGTTAAAATTTGTTTTTTAAGATATTTAATATCACCTACACAAGCGCAAGTAAATACTTTAAATTTAGAATACTTTGCCAAAAAAGCTGCCGAAGTGCCTGTACCCGAAGGTAAAAAAATATCAAAATCAAGCTTTAAACTTTGACTTTGCATTTGAATTTCTTGAGCAAGCTCCATATAGCCATATTGAGCTTCTAAATTAGCCATGCCTTGTTCTATAAAAATATCATCTTTTTTACACAAAGACAAGGCAAATTGCTTTAAGGATAAAGAATGGATATTTTCTACAAAATCAACACCATTTTCTAAAGCTAAAGCATAGTTTCCACAAGGATTATTCTTAAGAAAAGTAGAAATTTTTTCACAAGCAAAAACAAGCTTATATGATCTTTGTTTAGCAAAAATACTTAATGCCGCCAAAGCATTACTTTGGCTTCCTCCATAACTTATAAAAGATTGATTTTTAGGATATCTTTGATGGATATAAAAAGCAAGTTTCCTAGCTTTATTTCCATTAATTTCTCCTAATAAATCATCTCTTTTAATATAAAATTCAAATCCGTTAAAATTGATTTTTTGTATAGGACTAATTGTTTTAATGAAATTCAAAGAATTTTTCTACATCTTTTAAAGCATTATCATTTTTAATGCTAAATTTTATCTCTATGCGACGACTCTTATCCTTATCTTCAACTCCGTTGACAAACACAGGATCTGAAAAAGAACGTCCACTTGCCATTAAAAGCTTTTGAAGCTTATCACTCTTATAAAAAGTATAGATAAAATTCATCACCTCATAAGCTCTTTTTTGCGACAAATCTAAATTATAAATATAAGATCCATCACTATCAGTATGTCCTTCAATAATGATATTTTCAATGTTAGAAAAAATTTTTGGATCTTCAAGAATAGCATCAAAATATTCGCTTAAGATTTTTCTCAAACTTGCCTTTGCTTCATTTTTTAACACATAAGAATCTTTATCAAAAAGTACTTCAGCAGGCAAAGAAATAGATCCTGTCTTTTCATCTATAGTGATATTATTATCAAGTTTGCTTTGCAATTCCTTGCTTAAATTTTCACGAATCAAACCAAGATTTTGCACCTTTTCTTTAGCTTTTTGAAAATCTTCTTGTAAATTTTTAAGCTCTTCATCTTTTTTCTCTAGTTGACCTAGTAAAATCAAAATTTGCTTATCTTTATTATCTAAAGTTGAGTTCAAATCTTTACTTAACTGCTTGTAATTTGTAATATTAGCCTCTAATTCTGCTTTTTGAGAATTAGCAAGATTTAAAGCACTAGAAGCATTGTTTAAATCAGAACTTAGTTTAAACACTATAGCTTCTTTATTTCTAAGCTCTTCTTTGCTCTCCTCTAAGCGTGCCTCTTGTTTATTGAGATTGTCTTTAATTTCTTTTAAATCACTTTGAGTTAAAACATATTTTACAACAATAGCACCTATTAGCAAAATAAAAACAAACAGCAATCCTGCCATTAAATCAGCATAAGCTATCCAAAAATTGCTATCTTCTTTTGACTCATTTTTCATTTATTTTCTTTATCTTCATTTTTTAACTCATCATTGCTTTCTTGCTTAGATATTTCTGCTTGAATTTCATCTTGATTTTCTTCAGTCTTAGACTCTGAAAAATCTTCTATTTGTTTGGTTTCATTTTCTTTATTTTGATTTCCATCCCCAGAAAGCTTACTCATCATTTGACTTGTTTCTTCATCAAGTGCTTTCATTTCTTTTTTAAGCTCATCCATCATTTTGATTTTAGCATCGATACTTTTTTCTTCTTCATATACTTCCTTAAATTTATGCATACCTTCAAACAAGCTTGCTTTAAATCCCTCAAAAACCTTTTCTTGACTTTCCAACATTGCTTTTTCATAAAGTTCAAAATTTTTGCCAAAACGCTCTACTTTTTCATCGAATGCACTTAGCGTCTTATCAAGATGATGAATTTTATCACTACTGATATCGAGCAAGCGATTATATTGTTCTGACATTCTTGTATTGATTTCTTTCAAATTTTGATTGAGCAAACCTATGCCATTTAACATTTCACTATAAAGCTTTCCAAGATCGCGTTGATCTCTTTGTGCTTTACTAAGCTCACCCATGGTTTGTTTGATGTGTTCACTACTTAATCTAATAGCTTTTTCTTCTACATTTAGCATATCTTGAAAAATGCCAAATTTTCTATCAATAGCATGATCAAGCTCTGCAAAAAAATCATCATTGCTAACTTGTTTAAAAATTGCTCCAATTTTTTCAAAATGTTGCAAACTCTCAGTTAAATATCTTTGATCAAGCTCTTCTTTTGTCCAAAAAAATCCACTTGTAGCGTTTTTTTGACGATTTAGTAAACGATCTATTTTACTTTTACCATATTTTTCAAAAAACATCCACCATAATGCAAGAAAAATTCCATAAATTGAAACATAAAAAGCAGTTCCTACTCCACTTAACAAATCTGCAATTTCTTGTTCTAAAGCGGCTGTATCACTAGAACTAAAATTTGGCATTGAAAAAGCTATGCTGATAAAAGTTCCTAAAATTCCCATCATTGGAAAAATTGCCGAACCTATACTAGCAAAATTCTCATTTCTTGCACCTTTAATATATGTATAAGCAAAGTCATCAAAATTGGCATTTGATTTCGTGTCTTTCCCTATGGCAAGAAAATGCCTCATAATATGTCTTTTTAAAGCCTGTTTAAATTCATCTTTTTGTTGTTCAAAAATACTATACGCATACTCAGCACTATGTCTAGCAAAAATCAATGCTGTAAAAAAAATCACACCTGTCATAATAACCGTATGTAATTCAACCTTAAAGTCAATTACATTAAAATAACCTAATAAAATCAAAATATAAAGAAAAGCTGGAATAAAAATAATTTTAAAATAAACCAAAGAACCTCTTGCATCTTTGCCTTCAGGCAAAACAAGTTCTGAAATTTCATCTGATTTAATCTCCATGAAACCAATACCTCAATAAAAATTTTATTTTAAAGATTGCTACTTAATTTGATAAAAATTTTTAAAACAAAATAAAACTAAGCCTTTAAAATGCTTAGTTTTTGTTTATACAGTTTAAATCTTCAAAAGCGACTTCAAGACGCTTTATCATGCTTTCTTCACCACTCCTTAACCAAACACGCGGATCATAGTATTTTTTATTTGGCTTGTCATCACCTTCTGGATTTCCAATTTGTCCTTGCAAATAAGCCCTATTTTTAAGTTCATATTCACGTACCCCATCCCAAAAAGCCCACTGGGTATCTGTGTCAATATTCATCTTAATTACGCCATAACTTACTGCATTTTTAATATCTTTTAGCTCGCTACCGCTACCACCATGAAATACAAAATTTATAGGCTTATCATTTTTTAAAGCAAATTTATCTTTGACAAATTTTTGCGAATTTTTTAAAATTTCAGGTTGTAAGCTAACATTTCCTGGTTTGTAAACTCCATGTACATTTCCAAAGCTTGCTGCAATTGAAAATTTATCACTAATTTTTCCAAGTCTTTCATATGCAAGTGCTACATCTTCTGGTTGGGTATAAAGCTTAGAATTATCAATACCTGTATTATCCACTCCATCTTCTTCACCACCTGTACAACCTAGTTCTATTTCAAGTGCGACACCTAAAGCATCAAGTTTTTGAAGATAGACTTCACAAGTGTTAAGATTTTCTTCTAAACTTTCTTCGCTAAGATCAAGCATATGGGAACTAAATAAAGCTTGTCCATGGGTTTTTTTATATTGTGCATTTGCCTCAATAAGCCCATCAATCCAAGGTAAAAGTTTTCTTGCGGCATGATCAGTGTGTAAAATCACAGGTACACCATAAGCTTTAGCAAGTAAATGTACATGTTTAGCCCCACTAATTGCACCTAAAACTTCTCCATTAGGACAATTTTTCCCTGCATAAAATTTTGCCCCACCATTTGAAAACTGGATAATAACTGGAGAGTTAACTTTTTTTGCAGATTCTAAAACTGCATTAATAGAATCAGTTCCTACAACATTAACAGCAGGGATAGCAAAACCCTCTGCTTTAGCATAGTCATAAACTTTATTAAGCTCATCTCCGCTAATCACCCCTGCTTTTACAATGTCTAAAACACCCATTATTTATATTCCACTTTAGCACTATTTAAAAGATCTTGGCCTTTTTGATTGATAACTTTTTTAAATTCTTCAAATTTAAGTCCGTTTTCAATACCTTGTTTTACTTCATCAAATTTGATTTGACCTTTAGCCTGCGAATTTTCTTTTAAGATTACATGATAGCCAAAATTCGTTTTTATTGGAGTTGTAGTAATAGTACCATTTTTAAGTGCAAAAGCAGCATCTGTAAAAGGCTTTACCATAGTTGATTGATCAAACCAACCAAGCTCACCACCTTGGTTTTTTGAACCTGGATCAATTGATTTCTCTTTAGCAAGCTCACTAAATTTAGCATCTAGTTCTTTACCTTTTAAACCTTTAAGTTCGTTAATAATATCCTTAGCTTCTTTTTCTGTCGCTACTAAGATATGTTTTGCTTGCACTCTCGCAGGTTTTACGTATTTGTCTTTATTTTGATCATAAAAAGCTTTAACTTTAGCCGCATCAATTTTAATTGTATTTAAAATTTTCTCTTGATAAACATTAACAAGTATTGCATCTTTTGCACGATCAAGTTCTTTTGTGTATAAAGGATCTTTTTCTAAATTTTGTTTTTTAGCATCTTGCAAAATTAAGTCTTGCATAATATACTGCTGAATAAGAGCTTTTTTTTGATTATCTGGCAAAGTTTTAAAATCCTGTCCTCTAAGCATAGGGGCAAAAAATTCACTTACTTCTGTATCACTAATGCTCTTGCCATTAACAGTGGCTACTGTAGCTGCATTTACATTTAAAGCTACACCTGCAATCAAAGCTGCTGCAACTAAAGAAATTTTTTTCATTGGGTTTCCTTTTTAATAAAATGTATATAAAACCGATTATATCTAAACTTGGTTTAAAGCTAATTAACTAAAATTAAAAAATGAAAAGAAATTTAGAAATCAAAGAGCTTTTTTTAAAACATTTTGAAAAACCTGTAACAGAACTTAAATTTTCAAATTTATACGAACTATTAGTCTGCGTGATGCTTTCAGCCCAATGCACTGATAAAAGAGTTAATCTCATCACTCCTGATCTTTTTAAAGCCTATCCTGATATCAAATCCCTTGCAAATGCAAATTTATCAAGTCTTAAAACCTATATACAAACTTGTTCATTTTTTAATAATAAAGCACAAAATCTTATAAAAATGGCAAAAGCAGTTTGTGAAAATTTTGATGGAGAAATTCCTCTTGATGAACAAAATTTAAAATCCTTAGCAGGCGTAGGACAAAAAACTGCTCATGTAGTTTTAATAGAATGGTGCGGAGCAAATTTCATGGCTGTAGATACTCATGTTTTTAGAGTTTCTCACCGCTTAGGACTTAGTAAAGCAAAAACTCCAGAAGCCACAGAAGAAGATTTAACACGCATATTTAAAGATAATCTTAACTATCTCCATCAAGCCATGGTTCTTTTTGGACGCTACACCTGTAAAGCTAAAAAACCTTTATGTAAAGAATGTTTTTTAAATCATCTTTGCAAAAGTAAAGATAAGGAACTTAAATGAAAATTTTCATCTTTTTACTCGCTATATCTCTTAATATTTTTGCCTTAGAATCTTACAAGCCTAGTGCTGATTTTTCTTCTTATTTTAACAACACAAATTGCTCGCAAATCTTAGATAAGTTTTTTTATCTAAATTGCTATGATTATAAACTCAAAGGTACAAAAGCCGTTGCTTATAAAGTAGAAGCTTCAAATTTAAAAAATAAACAAATTAAAAAACGCCCTCGCTTTGAAGATGATACAAATATTCCTAAAAAATACCGCACTACTTGGAGTGATTATAAAAACAGCGGCTACACGCGAGGACACACTGCACCCAATGCTTCTTTTAGCTTTAGCAAGGCTGCTCAAAATTCAGTATTTTTAATGAGCAATATTACCCCACAAATTGCACAAATAAATAATAAAATTTGGAATGAAATCGAGCAAAGAGAAAGAAATTTGGCTTTCAAATTTCAAAGTATCGAGGTTTTAAATTTGGTACTTTACGATAAAGAATCACAATACATTAAAAACCGTATTGCTATACCAAGTTTTTATGTAAAAATTATTAAAACTCCGAAATTTAAAGAATGCTATCAAGTACCAAACCACGAAGTAAATGATGAAAATATTAAACAGTATCAAATAAATTGTGATAAATTTTAAGGTATAAATTATGGAGATAAATGCTCTTACGATAACTACTCTTTATATCATAGGTATTTCCGCAGAAGGAATGACAGGAGCTTTAGCTGCAGGACGCCATAAAATGGATCTTTTTGGAGTTATTTTTATTGCTCTCGTAACAGCAATTGGAGGCGGAAGCATACGAGATGTGCTTTTAGGACATTATCCTTTAACTTGGGTTAAACA
Source organism: Campylobacter sp. US25a (assembly GCF_004379075.1). NCBI lineage: Bacteria > Pseudomonadati > Campylobacterota > Epsilonproteobacteria > Campylobacterales > Campylobacteraceae > Campylobacter > Campylobacter sp. US25a. The sequence goes on along the minus strand of NZ_RYYM01000002.1, from coordinate 194,864 downwards.
TCCTGAATATATTATTTTAATCTGTTTTTGCGCCCTTGTAGCTACAAAAATTCCACGCGTAGTAACCAAGCTTGAGGCTTTATTTCTAACTCTTGATGCTATAGGACTTGTTGTTTTTAGCATACTTGGAGCTCAAATAGCCATAGATCAAAATCATGGTTTTATCATCGCTGTTGCTGCTGCTGTAATCACTGGTGTCTTTGGTGGAATTTTAAGAGATATTTTATGTATGAGAATTCCCTTAGTGTTTCAAAAAGAAATTTATGCAGGAATTGCCATAATTGCAGGAGCAATCTACTATTCACTTATAGTTTGGTTCGAACTTAATGCCCTAGTTTGCACGCTTTTAACTCTTTTTGTAGGAGTTATTGCAAGGCTTTTGGCTATCAAATATCAATGGTCTTTGCCTATTTTTTCCTACAACGAGGAAAAATAATTTATCGTTGCTTTATACAAGTTTGCTAAGATATTAAAAATTTTAGGAGATTGATAAATGCAAAGACTAAGTATTTTACTTACAATTTTAATAGTTATTAATATAACAGCTTGCGATAGCAAAACAGAAAATTACTACAAAAATCATCCTAGTGAAGCAAAAGAAAAAGCAAAAGAATGCAAAGAAAGCGAAACTCTTAGCGAAGATTGTATTAATGCATTAAAAGTTGGTGTTAAACCAACAAATGAAGAGAGTAAATACAGTCCAAACACACCAAAAAAATCTGATAATCAGATATTAGAAGCTTTAAAACAAAATGATTTAACCACAAAAGATATTAACCAAAGTTCAGAAAATAATGAAAGTATTATAATACCACCTATAGCAGAAACACCTTCTGAAATTTATCCTTCTAAAACAAAGGATGACAATCAAAGTTCTATCTTTAGTGATGATATTAACATAACACAGGAAAAGTTACCATGAAAACAACTATTTTTTTAAGCCTTATTGGTATATTTTTTGCAGCATGCGAACAAACCAAAAGTGTAGAATATTATCAAAATCACCCTGAAGAAGCAAAAAAAAGAAGTTTAGAATGCAGACACAAAGCTATCATCAGTCAAGATTGTGTTAATGCATATAAGGTAGGTTTTCCAAAAGATGAATGGGAAGATGAAAATATCTCTAATCCTTAAAAGCTATGAAAGTTTCAAAATTTGCCCATTTAAAAATACTTTCTATTTTTTTAAAACCTGCCTTTTCTAGCATATTTAAATTTTCTTTTTGACTATAAGGAATTAAAACATTTTCTAAAGCCTCTCTTTTAGCTGCGATTTCAAATTTAGAATAACCTTGTTTTTCTTTATAGTCTGCATAAAGCTCTATGATATTTTTAGACAAAAAAGCATCTTCATAAAGGATTTTTTCACTCATAATCAAAATGCCTTTAGAGTTTAAATTTTTATAAATTTTATCAAGCAATTCTTGTCTTTTAGGAGGACGAATAAACTGCATAGTATAATTTGCCACAAAAACATCACAAACAAAAAAATCAAACTCACATAAATTAGCTTCAAAAAAACTTATATCAAGTCCATAAGCCTTAGCTTTTGACTTTGCAACTTCAAGCATGGAAACAGAATTATCCACACCAAAAAGTTTAAAATCCTTTCTTAAGTTTGCCAAAAAAATCAAAAAATTAGCACTTGAGCAGCCTAAATCACAAATATTTGCGTTTGTAGATAAAATTTTAGCCAATAAATTAGCACAAAGTTCTAAATTTTCTCTATAAAATGGCACAGAACGATTGATCATATCATCAAAAACACTAGCCACGCTTTTATCAAATTCAAATTGTTTTTTAGGGCTTTGTTTAAAAAGTTCATCTTTCATCATTTTTCCTTCAATATTTTTTTAGCTTGTTCTATGTCTTTAGCAATTTGATTTTTAAGCTTTTTTAGATCTTGAAATTTTTGATTCTCTCTTAGAAAAGATATAAACTCGAGTTCGAAAAACTCCCCTTGTGTGAAATTTTCACCCAATTCTTCTAAAATATGACTTTCTATGGCAAAATTTTCATCGCTTGACCTTATACCTAAAAAACTCACACTTTTATAAATTTTTCTTTGACTTTTTAACAAAGTAGCATAAACACCATTTTGAGGCAAAAAATAACCTTCACAATCTAAATTTATAGTCGCAAAAAGTTCTTTAGAGCCCAAACCTTGTCCTTTAATCATCTTCCCTTTGATACTATAATCTCTTCCTAAAAATTCTTTTGCTTTTTGCAAATTTGCTTTTGATAAAAAATCCTTAATTAAACTTGCATGAACACCTACTCCGCCTATGCTAAATTCATCAACTATTATAGTTTTTATCCCACTTAAAGACTCAATATCTTTAGCATTATAAGCCCTATTTTTCCCAAAAGAAAAATCATATCCCACCACTATAAATTTCAAATTGACAAATTCTTTTTTCAAAAAGCTTAAAAAATCTTTACCATCTAAAGATTTTATATTTTCAAAATCCACTTCTATAACTTTTTTTCCTGAAATTTCTTCTTTTTGACGATTTGAACAAAGAAATTGACCCTTAAATTTATTAATAACTAATAAAGCCCCATTCTCGTCTAAACATTTTACAAGTTTTAGATGCCCTAAATGCATACCATCAAAACAACCTATAGCTAAAGAAGTAATATTAATTTTTGATATAGTAGTAAAAATATTCAACATTACCTTCCTTTCCTTTAATGCTTGATTTTTGCGTATTTTTTAAAAGCCAACCTAACTTAGCACATGCTTTTTCAAAATCCATTCTTGCCTTTAAGATTGCCTTATTATCTTTTAAAACACCTTTTTTATCTCTTTTGATATTTTTTCCCACTTCAAACTGAGGTTTAAAAAGTAAAATAATTTCCTTTAAGGCTAAATTATCGACATAATAAAGTAAATTAATAAGAGAAATAAAACTCACATCACAAGTAACAAGTTCAAATTTTTCTTCACTTTTAAAGGCTCTAAGATCTGTATTTTCATGCAAGATAATTTTTTCATTTGCTCTTAAACTTGGATGGAGTTGATTACTACCCACATCAAGAGCAGTGATTTTTAAAGCCTGATTTTCAAGTAAAATTTGCACAAAACCACCCGTACTAGATCCTATATCAAGACAATTTTTATGTTTTATTTCAATATCATTTTCTTCTAAAAAATTTTTTAATTTCAAAGCTGCTCTTGAAACATAAATTTCACTTAAAAGATCCAATTTTAACTCATTGGCTAAAAGTATATCTTCAGGATTTAAATCTTGCGTTTTTTTTAAATTTTCTAAAAAATTTTTCACATCAAAAGAAGCTTTAAAACTTTTACCATTAAGCAAAACCTCTTCATTTTCTATAAGCTCTAAAGCTTTATTTCTACTGATATTTAAACGCTTTGAAACAAAAAAATCAAATCTCATTTTAAACTCTCATTTATTCTTTTTTCCAAGTCTTCTTTTTCTTTAGAAAACCACCAAATGCCTATTTCAAAAGCATTTTTTTTAAAAATTTCTCTAAGATCTTTAAGATCTTTTTCAAAAAGATCTTTTTCTTTTTGAATTAAACTTAAATTATAATCTTTTAAAAAATTAAAATTATTCATCCATAAAAGTATTTGTTCTTGTTCAGATTTTAAGGCATTATTTCTTTGCTCTTTTAAAAAATAACTTCCTAAAACCATGATAAAACATAAAAATAAAACAATTATTTTTATCTTTATTTTCAAAACAAAATTAAAAACAAAAGCCAAAAGAGAGCAAAACATAAAAAAATTAAAAAAATCAAAAATAAAATTTAAAGCTCTAAAGCTCAAATATCCAAAATGAGAAAAAATAAAAAGTTTTAAATTTGAAACAAAATACAAAAATTCAGATAAAAAATCAAAATAAACAAAAGAAGCACTCTTATAAGCAATGATTTTCCTAGAAAAAAGTTCTAAATTTAAAAGCTCATTGTAAGTAAAAAAAAGCCCATAAAATGCATAAAATAAAGCAGTAAAAAAACTAGCGATAACAACTATTCTAAAGTCATTATAAGCATTATCTACAAATTGCAAATGTAATTCTTTTTTTAAAAATATCATCAATAAAGGCAAAATTATAAATATAAAAACAAAATCAATTTTTTCAAGATTTAAAAAATTTAAAAATAAAGAAATAAGTCCAAAAATCGCCAAGAAAAAACTAAAAATATAAAGATAAAAATCCCCCATACTAACACGATAAAACAAACTTCCCTTAATCAAAGTAGCTTCTTTTATAATATTTTTTCTAAGCTTTAAAAATAAAAAGAATTCCCAAAAAAGTGTTAAAAAAATAGGAATTAAAAAAAATAAAGAAAAAGCACTCCTTTGCCAAGTTAGCAAAAAGCCAAAAAGGCTTAAAAGCGTTAAAATATAAGAACTATTCTTTAACAAGCTCATTAAAAGCACTTTCATCTATACATTTTACTTCAAGCTCTTTAGCCTTACTAAGCTTAGAACCTGCCTCTTCTCCAAAAAGCACATAGTCAGTCTTTTTAGAAACCGAGCCGCTTACCTTACCCCCAAGCTTTTCTATCAAAGCCTTAAACTCATCTCTTGGACGCGAAAGAGTACCTGTAATCACAAAAGTTTTACCAAAAATCACACCATCTCTTTTGATTTCAAGTTTTTCTATTTTCAAATTTAAAAGCTTGTAAAACTCATCAATTCTTGTACGATTAACGCGCGTAAATTCGCAAAGACTTAAAGCCATTTGCTCTCCAAAACCTTCTAAATTGGCATAAGCTTCAAAGCTTTGCTTGTGCCACTCTTTACCAAAACTTAAGCTTAATTTTTTAGCCGCAACCTCGCCAATATGCTCTATTCCTAAAGCTGTGATAAAACGAAAAAGCTCACATTCTCTTGCTTGTTCTATGGCGTTTAAAAGATTGTTGATTTTCTTTTCCTTAAAGCCTTCCAAACCTTCAAAATCACTAAATTTTAAATGAAAAATGCTCTCAAGTGTAGTGATTTTTTTGTACTTGTATAAAAGCTCTACTATATTTTCTCCAAGCCCGTCGATATTAAGACATTTTTTAGAAACAAAATGAATGATAGAATTGACAAGTCTATCTTCACAGTCTATATTTTGACATTTTATTAAAGTTCCTTCATCCAAAAGCTCACTTTGGCAAGTAGGACAAAGCTTAGGGCGTGAAATTTCCATCTCTAAACCTTCTCTACGCTCTTTAAAAACCTTAGTAATTTTAGGGATAACATCGCCACTTCTTATCACGCTTACAAAATCATTGATTTTAACACCAAGTCTTGCAATCTCATCAAAATTATGAAGTGTGGCTGATTTTACTACAACCCCATCTAAATTTACAGGTTCTAAAACCGCCACAGGAGTAATCACTCCACTTCTTCCTACTTGTAAATTTACCCCTATTAAACGCGTGGTTTTTTCAAGTGCAGGAAATTTAAAAGCTGCCATAAATTTTGGAAATTTTACCGTATAGCCTAATTCTTCACAAAGTGCAAGATCATCAACTCTTACCACCATTCCATCCATCATCATAGGCTTTTTCTCTCTTAAAGCTAAAAGCTCATCATAAGCTTTTAAAACTTCATCTAAATTAGCACAAAGTCTTACAAAATCATCCTTTAAAAAACCAAGCTCTCTGATAAATTGCATCACCTCACTGTGTTTGGTGAAATTTAAGGTATTTTCCCCTACTCCCCAAGGATAAAATTTCAAATTTCTTTCTTTAGTGATGCTTGTATCAAGCTGCCTCAAACTCCCGCTTGCAGCATTGCGTGGATTAGCAAATAAACTTTGATTTAAAAGAGCTCTTTTTTCGTTGATTTTCTCAAAATCATCTTTTAAAATCACCACTTCTCCACGAATTTCTATTCTTTCTTTATAGGCTATATTTTTAGGTATATTTTCTATCTCAAAAACATTAAGTGTTATATCCTCGCCCACTTCGCCATCACCCCTAGTGGCACCGCTTACTAATTTACCATTTTCATAAAGCAAATTTAAACTCGCTCCATCAAATTTAGGCTCTATAAAAAAGTTTTTTTCGCATTTTGCACGTTTTGCCCAAGCCCTAAGTTCACTCTCATCAAACACATCTTCCATCGACCACATACGCTTTAAGTGAGCTATTTTTTTAAACTCGCTTTGTATGATAGGAGCTATTTTTTGCGTTGGAGAGTCTTTTGAAATTTCATCTTTGTTTTGTTCTTCAAAAACTCTTAATTCTCTGATTAAAGCATCGTATTCTTCATCGCTAGCCAAGGGTTCATCTTTTTCATAATATGCCCTCATCCACAAATTTGCTAAAGCAACTTTTTCTAAATACTCTTCTTTTTTCATCTAAACTCCTATATTGTCCATTGCCTGCACTAAAGCAAAAAGTTGTTTGTGCTCGTATAAATCATGCACTCTTATAATACTAGCACCATTTTCAAAAGCCTTTAAATGCAAATACAAAGTTCCTGCTAAACGATCTTTAATCTCGCTTTTAAAATATGCATTAATCACACTTTTGCGACTCGCACCTATAAGTAAAGGTTTATTAAATTGCAAAAAATGCTCTAAGTGCTTGATTAAAATCATATTATGCTCCGCACTCTTTCCAAAACCAATACCTACATCTAAAATACTTTCTTTTACTCCAAAACTTTCTAAAAGTTCAAGTTTTTCTTTAAAAAACAAAGTCATCTCATCGAGCAAATCTTCATAAAAAGGATTATCTTGCATGTTATTCGGATTGTTTTGCATGTGCATTAAGCAATATTTTGCCTCATATTTACTTGCAAGTTTAGCCAGATTAAGATTTCTTAAACTTGTAATATCATTTATAAGTTTAAAACCCTTATTTAAAGCATATTCTAGACAATATTCATCAAAACTATCTAAACTAAAAATCGCTTTTTCATGATAATTTTTCTCATAAATTAAGTCAAGTACTTTTTTTAGTCTTTTAAATTCCTCTTCCTTGCCACAATACTCACTCCCAGGTCTTGAACTAACCGCACCTATATCGATATACTCAGGCCTTAAAGCAAGAAAGTCATTAAGCCTTTTTTCAAAGTCTTCTTCACTCACACGACTTTTTGCATTAAAACTGTCTTCATTAACATTAATCACTGCCATAAGCTCAGCTTTTTTTGGTTTTAAAAAATCTTTTTGCAAAAAAAGAGCCAAATTTTTAAGTCCAAAATCTTGAAGTTTTTCTTTAGCAATAAGTTTTTGAATTTGTTCTTTACTTGCCATTAAAAGTGCATTTGAATGAGTGATTTTTGCGGTAATTATTTCTTTATGGGTAATGAGCTCAGCTCCTACTCTTAAGGCATCTTGTTTTAAAATATTTGCTGCAGGAGTAGAAATATCTTTGATAAAAATAAAATGAATTTTTGTTTTTTTACTCATAATCTTTTGCCCCATTTTATGAGGGTTTATGAAAGAACAAAGTAAATTAAAATCGGTATTTGGATTGATTTTAAAAAATTTCATTTTATTTCTTTGTATAGTAATTTAGCAAAAGAGTAGCCAAAAGCACCCCACTTTTAGAATTTAATCTTGCAAGCTCATAGCTTTCATAAAAAAACTCTAATTCTTCAGCGTTAAAATCTTTATATTTCACACATTCTTTAGCAAGTAATGCAATTTGATCCATAAGTTCATTTTTATCCAAATTTTCATTTTTTTGCAAAAAATCAAAAAGCATTCTTAAATCCATTCTTTTAAGATCCAAATCAAGTTTTTTAACTTCCTTTTCAACTTTTCTTTTTTCACAAATAAGACGTGATTTTATAGTATGCAAAAGTAAATTTTTAGAAGGTACCACGATAAGAAATTTAATATTTTTTGGAGGTTCTTCAAGAAGTTTAAGTAAAAAATTTTGTGCTTCTATCCTATAAGAATCCGCCATTAAAACAATAATTTTTTCTTCGGTTTCTGCGATATAGCTTTCTTTTTCAACTGCTCTTGCATCATCAAGTAAAAATTCATTTTGTGGCATAAAAAATCTTAATTTTTTAATACCAAAATTATTAATCATTTCTTCTTTAATACCTAAAAAATCTTCACTGATAATAATCTTACTAATAAACAAAATATTTATCCTAATTGCACCTTGGAAAATAATATTGCATCCAAACTTACATCAAAAAGTTGATATAAACTAATAAGCTTGATATCCAAGTCTTTATCTTTAGAATTTAAATAAAAACTATCTTGTAACTGCTCATCAAAAAGCCACAATAAACTATCATCTCTTGATTTAGCGATTAAAGATTTATTATCAGAAGCACTTCCTATATAAAAATACACATAACCATTAGGAAAAGAAATGTCAAGCAAGTCATTAAGTAAAGCTATATCTTCTGAACTTTGTACTTTCTTCTTGCATAAAGAATTTAACGACACAAAAGGAAGCATAGGACGAGCGGCTTTTGAATTTATATTTTTTAAAAAATACTCTTCATACCAAGATCTTTGTTCATCGCACATTAAGACAAAAGTGCGTCCTTCTAAAAGATATTTAAGTCTTGCAGCCATCAAAGGAGCCCATTCTAAACGACGCGACTCCAACCATGCCATAAAAGCTCCGCCATTGCGGATATTTTCAAGAGTAAAACTTAAAAAATCACTCATTTATTTATCAAGTCCATAGCACTCATGTAGTGCTCTAACTGCAAGTTCTCCGTATTTTTCATGAACTATCATCGAAATTTTAATTTCGCTAGTAGAAATCATACCGATATTAATCCCCTCATCAGCTAAAGCTTTAAAAGCTTTACTTGCCACTCCTGAATGTGATTTCATGCCTACGCCGACTATAGAAACTTTTACTACAGCACTATCACTTTCTATAGTTGTTTTTGAGCTTAAAATTTTTTGCATAGCATTTTTGGCTAATTCAAGTTCATTTTGAGGAACCGTAAAACCCAAATTTGTAGCGCCATCAACTCCAACATTTTGTATAATCATATCTACATTAATATTTTCATTTGCTAAAACAGAAAAAATTTCAGCTGCGATTCCAGGCTTATCTTCTACATTTCTTAAAGTCACTCTTGCTTGATTTTTATCCAAAGCAATACCACTTACTAAAGCTTGTTCCATTCCATCTTCCTTTGTTATCATTGTTCCTTCGTTATTGTTAAAACTACTTCTAGTTACTAAGTTAACATTTAATTTTTTTGCAAGCTCTACAGAGCGATTTTGCAAAACTTTTGCACCCAAACTTGCAAGTTCAAGCATTTCTTCATAAGAAATTTTATCTAATTTCTTTGCCTTTGGTTCAATTCTTGGATCTGTTGTATAAACCCCATCAACATCGGTATAAATTTCACACAAATCCGCATTTAAGGCACCAGCTACTGCCACAGCACTTAAATCGCTTCCACCACGCCCTAAAGTAGTTACATTACCTTCATCATCTACACCTTGAAAACCTGCTATAACGACTATTTTACCATTTTGAAGTTCTGATTTTATCGCTTTTGTATCAATATGATGAATTCTTGCCTTTGTAAAAACACTATCTGTAATAATTCCCGCTTTTCTCCCAGAAAATGATATAGCAGGATAACCCTTTTCATTTAAAGCAATAGAAAGTAAAGCGCTTGTTACACGCTCTCCACTGCTTAAAAGCATATCCATATCTTTACCATTAGGGGTTTTACTAAAATATTCAGCTTGCTCGATAAGAGTATTTGTCACCCCACTCATTGCAGATACTACAACAACAAGTTGATTACCCTGTTGCGCACTTTGGATAACCCTATTGGCTACTGCTTCGATACGCTCAAGTGTTCCAACGCTTGTTCCACCATATTTTTGAACTATAAGCATTTTAGATATAACCTTTCTCTTCAAAATATTTGATCACTTTAACATAAATATTTTTTTTGAAATGATTAATCATTTCAAAAATTTGTTTAACACTCACAAATTGATAATCATCAAATTCAGGATGCTTGGTATTGATATTGATTGTAGCACCGTGTTTTAAACGCACTAAAAAATATTTTTGAATCTGCCCATCATAAGGATACATTTTTTTAACAATTTTACTCGGAAAATCATAACTCAACCATTCTGGATACTCAGCAATGATTTCAATCTCATCAGTACCTATCTCTTCTTTTAGTTCTCTAAATAAAGCGTTTTTGACACTTTCACCTTTATCAATACCTCCTTGTGGAAATTGCCAAATATTATCCATATCACTTCTTCTAGCTATAAAAATCTTACACTCAAAAGGATAAGAACTTGACAAAATAACAGCTGCAACATTTGGTCTATAATTTTTCTCGTTTTCCACAATATTTTTCCTTAATTTAAAGGAAATAATTTTAACCTAAATCAAATCAAATTTTTATTAAAATACATTAAAAAATTTAATATAATATTTTAGGGTTTTTATGCATTTTTATATCCATATTCCATTTTGTGAAAGCAAATGTAATTATTGCGCTTTTACAAGTTTGAAAAAAAATGATTATGAAAAAGCCTATTTTAAGGCTTTAAAAGAAGATATTGTTTTTCAATTAAAACAATTTAACATTCAATCAAATCAAATTAAAACCTTATTCATAGGCGGAGGAACACCAAGTTGTGTTGATGCGTATAATTATGAAGATATTTTTAAAATTTTATATCCCTTACTAGATAAAAATGTAGAAATTTCATGCGAAGCTAATCCCAACTCAGCAACATTAAATTGGCTTAAAAATATGAAAAATATAGGAGTTAATCGCATTTCTTTTGGAGCTCAAAGTTTTCATCCTAAAAAACTTCACTTTCTTGGAAGAATTCACAATCAAGAAATGATTATCAAAGCATTAGAAAACGCAAATAAAGTAGGTTTTAAAAATATCAATTTAGATCTTATTTATGATACAAAATTAGACAATAAAAAAATGCTTGAATTTGAACTCTTACACTTAAAACAAATCAAGGCTTTAATCACACACCTTAGTGCTTATAATTTAACCATAGAATCAAACACAGCCTTTGCCAAAAAAGAACATTTCAAAAAAAATGCTCCTAATTTAATGAAATTTTTCATCAAACAACTCCTAGAACTTGACTTTTTTCAATATGAAATCAGTAATTTTTCAAAAACCAAAGCCCAAATTTGCAAACATAATCTTGCTTATTGGCAAGGAAAAAACTACCTAGCTTGTGGATTAAGTGCGGTAGGATTTTATGAAAACAAGCGTTTTTATACAGCAAAAAATTTAAAAAATTACATAGAAAATCCCACTTTTAGATCTATAGAGCAGCTAAGTTCTAAAGACTTGAATTTAGAACACCTATTTTTAGGACTTAGAAGTATAGCAGGGATTGATGAAACAAAACTCAATCAATGGCAAAAAGACAAAATAAATATATTATTAAAAGAAAAAAAACTTTTTTACAAAAATAAAAGATATTTCAATCCTAATTTTCTCATTAGCGATGAACTTGCTTTATATCTCTCATCTTAAATTTAAGTTTTTTAAGTAAAATATTTATTTAAAATATCAAATCAAAGAGTAACGATTAATGAGTTTTGGTGAAATTATAGTTATTTTAGTTGTAGCGATTTTAGTCTTAGGGCCTGATAAACTTCCAGAAGCTATAGTACAAATAGCAAAAATTCTAAAGGCTGTAAAACGCAACATAGATGATGCAAAATCAAGTATAGAAAAAGAAATACGCATCAATGACTTAAAAGAAGAAGCTAAGAAATACAAAGATGAATTTTCAAGCACTAATGAAAACATACGCAAAAAACTCAGTTTTGAAGAATTTGATGACCTTAAAAGAGATATTTTAGATAAAACAAAGGTAGATTTAACCTTTGATAGCAGAGATGATAACACAAAAAATAACCTTAGCGGACAAAATTTAAATACAGAAGAAAAACCAAATCTTAGCAAATTAGAAACACAAGATAAAACGGAAAAATAAATGTTTGAAGAATTAAGACCTCATTTAATAGAACTTAGAAAACGCCTTTTTATAAGCGTTGCTTGCATTGTAGTTATGTTTATTGTATGTTTTGCTCTACGAAGCTATATCTTAGATATTCTAAAAGCTCCACTTATAGCTGTTTTGCCCGAAGTAGCCAAACATGTGAATGTAATTGAAGTACAAGAAGCCTTATTTACTGCAATGAAAGTTAGTTTTTTTGCAGCCTTTATCTTTTCTTTACCTGTAATTTTTTGGCAATTTTGGAAATTTGTAGCTCCAGGACTTTATGATAATGAAAAACGCCTTGTGGTGCCTTTTGTTAGCTTTGCAAGCATTATGTTCGCCTTAGGGGCTTGTTTTTGCTATTTTGTTGTAGTGCCTTTGGCTTTTAAATTTTTGATTAATTTTGGTTTAAATGAAGATTTTAATCCTGTGATTACCATAGGAACTTATGTAGATTTTTTTACAAAAGTTGTTGTGGCTTTTGGTTTAGCTTTTGAAATGCCTGTAATTGCCTTTTTCTTTGCTAAAATCGGGCTTATAGATGATAGTTTTTTAAAACGCCATTTTCGCATAGCTGTTTTAGTTATTTTTGTTTTTTCAGCCTTTATGACTCCACCTGATGTTTTATCTCAATTTTTAATGGCAGGACCACTTTGCGGACTTTATGGACTTTCTATTTTAATTGTTCAAAAGGTAAATCCTGCCCCAAAAGATAAAGAAAGTGATGAATAAAGACTTACTTCTTTCAAGCTATGATTACACTCTAGCTAATGAACTCATAGCTAACTATCCTGCAAATCCAAAAGAAAATGCTAGGCTTTTGGTTTTTGATCGCAAAAACAAAGAAATTTTTCACACTACTTTTAAAAATTTACAAGACTTTTTACCCAACTGCGCGATTTTTTTCAATGATACTAAAGTTATTAAAGCAAGAATTTATGGCAATAAAACAAGCGGAGGAAAAATAGAGCTTTTCTTGCATCAACCTTTTTTAAATTCTCACAATCCACTTTTTCTAGCTCAAATTAAAGGGCGTGTTAAAAAAGATGAAATCTTATATTTTAGGGAGGATTTAAAAGCACGCGTTGTAGAACTTTTAGATGATGGTCTTCGAAAAGTTCAATTTTTTCAAAATGATAAAACCTTAGACACCTCAAATCTTTACAACCTGCTTGACAAGATAGGACATATACCCTTGCCTCCTTATATTAAAAGGGAGGATGAAAAAAGTGATTTGAAAGATTATCAAAGTATCTTTGCAAAAAATTTAGGCGCGGTAGCTGCTCCAACTGCAAGTTTACATTTTAGTGAGACTATGCTTGAAAATTTAAGAAAAAAACACGAAATTTATCATTTAACCTTACATGTAGGAGCTGGAACCTTTAAAAGCGTGGAATGTGAAAATATACAAAAGCATAAAATGCATAGCGAATTTTTTAATATTCCGCAGCAAGCATGTGAAATTATAGATTCAAAACAAGCTATTTTAGGCGTAGGAACAACGGTAACAAGAACTATAGAATATTACGCAAGAACTAAAACAAAAAATGGTTTTTGTGATCTTTTTTTACACCCGCAAAATCCACCTATAAGACAAAATCATCTTTTGACCAATTTTCATTTACCAAAATCTACTCTTATCATGCTAGTTTCAGCTTTTATCGGTAGAGAACAGTGTTTAAAGCTTTATGAACTCGCCATAAAAGAAAAATATCGCTTTTACTCTTATGGCGATGCGATGCTAATCTTGTGATTTTTCTTTAAAATTTATTGCTATTTTAGCTTGAAGTTTTAGCCAATCTTTTTGAAGCATGATAGGAAAACCACCATAAACGCGCCCGCCTTCTAAATTTTTACTCACACCGCCTCTTGCAGCTATAGTACTAAAATCGCCTATTTTTAAATGTCCACTCGTTGCGCTTTGGCCACCCATAATAACATTGCGTCCTAACTCACTTGAACCTGAAATTCCAGTTTGTGCTACAATGATACAATTTTGACCTATATTGCAATTATGTCCGATTTGAACTAGATTGTCTACCTTAGTACCTGCTTTGATAATAGTACTATCAAAAACTGCTCTATCTATAGTTGTACAAGCCCCCACTTCTACAAAATCTTCTAAAATCACATTGCCATTATGATAAATTTTATAATGTTCGCCGTTTTTATTGTGCGCATAACCAAAACCATCGCTTCCTATTACACAATTGGCAAGCAAATGACATTTTTTACCTATTTTAGTGTCATTATAAATCACTACATTAGGATGGATAATACTCTCATCACCAATGCTGACATTATCGCCTATATAAGCTCCTGCCATAATGATTACATTATCACCTATATTTACATTATCACCTATATAGACATTAGGCATAATTCTTGCGCTTTTTGCGATATTTTGCACTTTTTCTTTAGCTGTGCTTATCAAAGGCTTAGCAAAAAGCTTGCTTAAAAAAGCAAAATTCAAATGTGGATTTTGAGTAATCAAAGCTTTAGTGTCCTTAGGTACTAAATTTTCATATTCTTTAGATACTAAAATAGCAGCAGCTCCTGTGTGAGGTATATCTTTAGTATTTTTCTCACCATCACAATAAGTAAGCTCTGTAAAATTTGCTTTCAATAAAGAATTTAAAGCACTGATTTCTATATCCTCACCTTTATACTCTAAGCTTAAAAATTCTGCTATTTCACTTAATTTCATTTAATCTCCATCAAAACAGATCCACTGCGAACTATATCACTAGGATTGTATTTTTTAATTGTTTTTAAAAAATTATCAATGCGATTTGCATCATCAGCAACCATTAAAAACAAAAAATTCTCATTACTATTTGCAATAGTACCATTATAAGCTTTCAAAACGGCATCAAGTCCACCTAAATTTTCATTTAAAGGAATTTTCACCAAAGCCATTTCTTTGTCAATAAATTCTTCACTTTCTATCACTTTATAAGTAGGAATAAGCTTATGAAGTTGTTTGACTATCTGCTCAAAAGTTCTTTCATTTCCTGAAGTGACTATATTAATACGCGAAAATTCTTTATTTTCTAAAGGTGCTACTGTAAGCGAGTCAATATTATAACCTCTTCCTGAAAAAAGTCCTACCATACGAGATAAAACCCCATGCTCATTTAAAACAATTACTGACAAAACCCTTCTCATTGTCTATCCTTTGCCTTTGGTAAAATCATATTATAAATCGCACCTCCTGCGGGCACCATAGGTAAAACATCTTCAAAGCGATCAATTTTTACATTTAAAAGAGAGGTTTTATCACTTTTTAAAGCTTGGCTAAAAGCTTGAATGAATTCTTCTTTGCTTGAAATTTCATAACCTTCGCAACCAAAGCCTTGAGCAATTTTGATAAAATCAGGCTGAGTGCTTAAATCTGTTTGTGAAAAATGCTCTTTATAAAACATACTTTGCCATTGTCTTACCATACCTAAAAAGGCATTATTTAAAATAATATTTATAGTTTTTATACCATACTCACGAGCAGTCATAAGCTCTTGGATATTCATTAAAACCGATCCATCACCTACGAAATTAATCACCACTTCTTCATCCACAGCAAGCTTTGCACCCAAAGCAGCAGGCAAAGAATATCCCATAGTTCCTTGCCCTCCACTTGTTGCAAGCTGTCTTGGATAATTAAAAGGATAAAACTGTGCTACCCACATTTGATGCTGACCCACATCGGTAATAATCCTTGCATCAGGAGCCATCTTCGCACATTCTTCAATCACCCATTGCGGTTTTAAAACTTCATTGCTATCTTCATAAGAAAGTGGATAAAGTTCATTATAACGCTTTAAAGTTTCGTGCCATTCTTTAAAAGTTGTGTTGAAATTTTCCTTTTTAAGCTCTTCTAAAAGCTCTTTAAGAACTTCTTTAATATCTCCTACTATAGGATAATGCGCATTGATAATCTTTGAAATAGAACTAGGATCAATATCAACATGAACTATAGTCGCATGTTTGGCAAATTCACTTGTTTTTCCTGTAATCCTATCATCAAATCTCGCTCCTACACTCACAAGCAAATCACACTCACTTAAAGCCATATTAGCAGCATAGCTTCCATGCATGCCTGCCATTTTGAGATTAAAAACATCATCACTTCTTAAAGTTCCAAGCGCCATCAAGGTTTCAACTGCTGGAATTTTTGTAAATTTTACAAGCTCTCTGATTTGCTCACTTGCATTAGAACTGATACAACCTCCACCCAAGTAAAATAAAGGTCTTTTTGCTTCTTTTAAAAGCTCTGCAAATTTTTTAATTTGCTTTGAGTTACCCTTATAAACAGGCTTATAAGTTTTCATAGAAATTTCTTTAGGATATTCCCAAAGTCCCAAAGTTGCACTTACATCTTTTGGCACATCTATATGCACAGGCCCAGGTCTACCACTTCTTGCTATATAAAAAGCCTCTTTTAAAATGCGTGGAAACTCTTCTATGCAAGTAACTAAATAATTATGCTTTACACAAGGTCTTGAAATACCTACTGCATCAATTTCTTGAAAAGCATCTGTACCAATAAGAGAATTTGCCACCTGCCCTGAAATCAATATTAAAGGGATAGAATCACTATAAGCCGTAGCTAGACCTGTAATAGTATTTGTAAAACCTGGTCCGCTTGTAACTATAGCCACGCCCACTTCTCCGCTCATTCTTGCGTAAGCATCAGCAGCATGCAAAGCCGCTTGTTCATGACGCACTAAAATATGTTTAAAATACTTTTGATTGTAAATTTCATCATAAATATTAAGCGCAGCGCCTCCAGGATAACCAAAAACAATTTTAACATTTTCTTCTTTTAAAGCCTCGCAAATCATTGCTGAACCGCTTAACTCTTTCATAATAACACTCCAAAAAATTATTGTAAAAGCTCTTTAAGTGCCAAATTAAGTCTTTTGCCATCAACACTCGCACCTAATTTTATTTTGGCTTCTTTCATTACCAAACCTTGTTCTTTTAGTGAACTTACGCCCAATTCTTCTATAAGTTGTTTTAAGGCTAAAGTTAACTCCTCATCACTTAGTTGTTTAGGCAAATAAATTTCAAAAAGACTTATTTCATTTTGTTCTTTTTGTGCTAAATCTTCACGATTTGCCTTAAGATAAAGTTCGATTGCGTCTTTGCGTTTTTTGATTTCACTTGCAATGATTTTATAAATTCTTTCATTATCCAATTCTATTCTTTCATCCACTTCTATTTGCTTAAAAGCTGCATTTAGAGTTCTTAAACTATCTCTTTTAAAATCATCTTTTTGTTTCATTGCCTCTTTGATATCGTTTAAAATTTGTTCTTTTAAAGTCATTTTTTTCCTTTTTAGTTAAAATTACAAGCTTTAAGATTTAAACCAAAACCTTCTAAGCCTATATAGTCTTTATCACAACTTTGAGATAAAAGTTTAATTTCTTCTATACCAAAATATCTTAAAATCTGCGCTCCTATACCATAGTTTTTGTATTGAGTGGTACTGGATTTTTCTCCTTGCATGAAAACTATAACGCCACCATTTTCACTAAGAAATTTGATTTGCTCTAAAAGTTTTGAAAATTTATCTGAAGTTAAAAGCTCAAAATCACTACCACTGATATGAAATTTAACATTTTCACATTTTTTGATATCTTTAAAGCAAAAAGCTATGTGTTGGGTTTGATTATGATCGCTAAAGATAAATTTTTCTGCTTTAAAGCCTGCTAAAACACTTTGACTTTTTTCTTCAAGCTTAATAAGGCTTTCATGTTTTAGGCGATATTCTATAAGATCACTTACGGCTATCATGTTTAAATCATGCTTTTGGCAAAAAAATTCTAGATCTTCTCTTCTTGCCATATCTCCATCATCTTTTACGATTTCACAAATCACACAAGCACCTTTTAATCCTGCTAATTTACAAAGATCAACCGTACCTTCTGTATGACCTGTGCGTTCTAAAACTCCGCCTTTTTTTGCGATTAAAGGATTGATATGTCCTGGTCTTACAAAATCACTCGCTTTAGCATTATCATCAGCAAAAATTTGTATAGTCATATTTCTTTCATAAGCACTAACTCCCGTTGTAGCATCTTTTGCATCTACGGTTATGGTAAAAGCGGTTTCGTGGTTTGAAGTATTTTTAGGCACCATTAAAGGAAGTTCAAATTTTTTTGCCAAAGTTTCATCTAAAGCTACACAAACCACACCACGAGCTTCTTTTATCATGAAATTTACTTTTTCTTGAGTGCTAAATTGCGCAGGAAAGATTAAATCGCCTTCATTTTCTCTATCTTCTGCATCTACCATTACAAGCATTTTCCCTGCTTGTAAATCCCTAATCGCTTGTTCTACGCTAACAAATTTCATTTTTATTTCCTTAAAATTTTTAAAATTATAACTTAAATTGCTTGACAAATAAATTAAAATTCACTATAATTATAATTTTAAAAAATATTTATTGGGGTATCGCCAAGCGGTAAGGCAACAGGTTTTGGTCCTGTCATTCAGGGGTTCGAATCCCTTTACCCCATCCACTTCTTAATTTTATATTTCAAATATCTTATATGCCGCGAAGTAGAGCAGTGGTTAGCTCGTCGGGCTCATAACCCGAAGGTCGGGAGTTCAAATCTCCCCTTCGCAACCAGTTATGGATTTAAAAATAAAATTTTATTTAGATAGATTGTTTAAATAACTTTTTAAAATATCTTCTAGTCTTGTTTTTAGCTCTATAGGGGCTAGAATTTTTATATAAGGAATCCACTGTTTAACCAAGTGTAAAATTTCATCTTCATAAGAAACTTGAGTGCTTAAAGTATAGTTTGTTTCATCTTCATCAATGATTTGATAATTGCTTAGTATTTCTTTTCTAAAAAAATATTCCTTAGCATTTTTATCAAGTTTTAAAATCACTTCTTTGCTTTCTCCAAGCCAGATATTAGGATCATTTTGGATTTGTTCCTCAAGTTTTTCATTGGGAATAAAATTTTCATTTTTAGTGCGAAGTTTTGAAATTTTATCTAAATTAAAATGTTTTAATTTATCGTTTTCATCCCCTAAAAGATACCAAATTCCCTTGTAATTTACGAGTTTGTAAGGTTTGATTTGGCGTTCTTTTTCCTTATAGAAAAAATTTAATACATTGTGTTTGAGTATAGCCACACCAAGATCTTTAAAAAGCTCATAATCCACCTTTTGAAAACCTTCGTTTTTTACCATCAAAACTTTATTTACCCTATGGCTTAAAAGATCAACTATAAAGCCTTGATCGAGTTTTGGATAAAGCTCAGCAATGCCACTTAAGGTGGCGAAATTTTGTATATCTTTAAAGCTTAATTTTCCCAAAGCAAAGCTTTCTAAAACATATCTTCCATTTTCTTTTTTAATAGGCATAAAAGTAAGTCTTTCGTTAAGATCCCTTTGTATGGTTCTTGTATCGACATTAAACTCTTGTGCAAGCTCTTGGGCGCTTAGACTTTCCCCATTGTTAAATTTTGATAAAATCTGCACCAAGCGTATGCTTAATTTGTCGTATTCTTTCATGAAATTTCCTTGTGGGTTAAAATGCTTTTTAACAAACTTACGCCTTCTATGCCTAAAATTTCATTTCTAAGTTTTTTGACTTCATTTAAACTTGGGGATTTTGCATGAACGGCTTCATTACGGATTTCTTGAATGAGAGTAAGACTTTTTGAAAAAGGATAATTGATAAATTGAGTTAAACTTTTTCCTAAATGACATTGGATATTTTCATGTCTGAGTAGAAATTTAATACTTCCAAGATTAGGCTTTTGGATAAAAAAATCTTTAAGTATAAAAGATTTGCCTTGGACATTATAAGTTAAATCATAAAGGCTAGGATCTTTCATACAAGCCTTTAAAAGAACTTTTTTGGCAAAAGCGTAAATTTCATATTCTAAGGTTTTGGAGTATTTGACTACAATGCTTGTAAAATCATTTAAAAGATCGTTTTCGCTTTGCAAAAGCTCTAATTCTGCATGAATGATATTGCTTATGCTATCAGGGTGCAAGAGATAAAAAATCCTTTTGCCAAAAACAAAGCGTATGAAATTTTCTTGCATGACTAGGTATTCTTTGCTTTTATACACACTTAGATAATGCTTTTCATCTCCTAAAAAATAAGAACACTCTTCTTTTAATCTCACGGGCAAAGGATAGGTGTAATTATTGCCATAAATAGCATAGGTGTGATCGTTTGATGTGATGAAATTGGCTAAAAATTTATCTCTTAAAAGACTAAAATCTTCCCTGACCAATTCTCTTAAATCACTGATGATAAAAAAGTCTTCCACTTCTAAATTTTTTTCTTTATAATAACTAGGAATCAAACTTTCATCAACATTTTTAGAAATTTTTATCACCTTAGCGACAAATAAATTAGCATAATCGCTTAAAAAAAGTTGCAAGAAATTTTCTTCATTTGTGCTTTGGTAAATTTCTTCTAAGGAATTTTGCTTTTCTTGATCGTTGAGTTTTGATTTGATTTTGCCAAAGGCAACTTGGGATTTTTCTTGCAAAATACTTAAATGTTGCTTGATGACATCTTCTTGATAATAGGGATTATAAAGGATTAAAAGGTGGTTCATGCTTTGCCTTATTTTAGGATTTCTTTGAGATTTTGCTTGATTTCATTAGGATTTTGCTCGTATTCTTGTATGAGATCTTTTAAAATTTCAAACAACTCGTTAAAATCTTGCGGGTGTTCTTTTTTAAAATTTACTATCAAATCCAAAGTTTTACAAATACTATTTGCTTGATCTTTGCTCTCATTAAAAGCATTTTTTATATCTAAAACCATACTGATAATACGAGTACTTTGCATAGGGCTTGAAATGCGTTTAAATAAAAAGCCTTTAAACGCATTTGCAAGGCTAAGAGATGAGAAAATCTTAGAAAACATTTGATTTCCTTGATTAGTGTTTTGGTTTAAAAATTTCAAACAAAGAACTTAAAAATCCACTTTTTTCGCCTTTGCAATCACTGCATATAAAATCTAAAGTATTTAAAGCATCACTTTTAGGTTTAGCTAAAAAACTTTTACCGCATTTTATACATTTTTGAAATTTTGGAATAGGCTTAATCATGATTTATTTCCATTTGTTTTTTAATTATTTTCTCCAAAATTCACACTCCAGCTAATATATTTATTTTCTGTATCTTGTTTGCTTTGATATTGGTTATGCTTTATATTTACATCGCCACCTACACTTCGAAATTTTATTTTTTCAGGTAATTGTAAAATTGATATATTGAGATTAGCTGCTTTATTTTTTTGTGTTTCAATGGATTTATAAATTTCTTCTTTTCTACTAAAGTCAATTTGACCGTTTATTACCCCATTTTCCATGTATGTTTCTATGAGAATTCTAAGTTCGCTAGGAAATGCTTTTATGTTTATATGTTCTTGTTCTATCCATTTGTTAAATTCATCTTTTAATTTTTTTCTGGTAATGCCATTTTTAGATGTATGATTTATATTGATTTTTTCTTTAAGATAAAATTTTTCCTGAGAATTATCAGAAAATTTTGCATCTAAATCGTATGAACCATATTCTGGAATATTTGCTTTTGTATTTATTTCAGTTTCCTTACTGGTTTTTTGTTCTTGTGTTTTTTCTTTTTCTATATTAACTTTACAGCTTTTTGCACCCATATAATATAAAATTCGAATAGCGATTTCTTTTAAATCTTCTTTGAAACATTTTTCAAAATATTCAGCAAGATAGTAGTGATTTTTATATATTGGCGAAAGTATCATAGGATAGTCTTTATTGGCGTTTAAATCACATAGTTTTATTAATTCTCCATCTATTTTTAGAAAATAATCTTTCAAACTATCGGGTAAATCTGCAAATAAAAATGTGCAATCTTTAAAATCTTTTAATGCCGCACCAGCTTTTGGATAATATTTTATATTTGCGTTCGTTTGATCTGTCAGTAGCATTAAACTATCGTATAGCATAATTAAATCCTTTATTTTATTAAAAATATCAATATAACAATTAAAACTAGAATTAAAATACTAGCATTGACTAACTTTTTTTTATTTTTATTTTTTTGAAATTCTTTAAATTTTTCAAAAAATGATTCATAGGATAATCCCATGCTTTCAAGTGTATGTTTAATTTCAGTATTGTTAGCATGTTCATCCCACCAAACCATTGCTAGGCGTTGTCTATTATAAATATCTTTTTTGGGGTGTATTAGGGTGCAAAAAAAATAATTTCCAACTTTAATAAAAATTTCCTCATTTGCGTTGATATTATGAGTGTTTAAAAAAATTAAAAGCTTATTAATTTTTTCTTGTTGATAATCATCTTTTATGATTTTTCCATTTTCAGCACTTTCGTGTTTTCCGTTGTTATCACAACCTTGTATAGTGACAAAAATCATTTTGCAACTCCTTAATTATCAGGTAAAATAAAATTTATAATTTCTTCACTTCTTTTTTCACAATCTTTTTCTTCTTTTATATCTTCTTTGAGTTCAAAAAATTCAAGAGAAACCCCGCCTGTTTCTTGATTGACTTGATTTCTAATTTTTGTTTTTTGCTCATTACTTAAACTTAGACTATGTGTGCCGATTATTTTAAGCTCTCTGTCTTTATCACTTTTACATGATTTAATTTGAGAAAATATCGTCTTTGAATTTTTATCAAATTTAGAAGAGTCAAAAAGATAAACAATCATATTGCATTGTTCTTGAATTTCTTCGTTTGCTTCATTTAAATGTTCAGACCCTGCAGTATCATAAAATTCGGCACATGGGAAGAATATGTATTGTGATTTAATAACAATAGGTTTTTTGGGGTGTTATTGGTTGCTATGCCACCCTCTTTTAATTTTTTAATATCTTTATTTAATACATAGGCTAATGTGGTTTTACCACTTCCTGGTATACCTCTTAAAATGATTTTTTTCTTATTTTTGTATTTATATACTCCAAACACTGCTGCTGAAATAGAAGCAATGACAGTGATTATTATTTTATTTTTATTCAATATTTTCTCCTTGTTTTTAATTTTTGTATTTTATCAAATCCCCCTCCCCACAGTCAAGGAGGAAGTGAAGTTTTTAAGTTTTACGCCATAGCACTAGTGCTAAAATTGTGATTAAATATATAGCACAAAATATTATATTGTAAGGATAAGGTTGCATAGAAAGAAAAATAAGTATCACTATGCCAACAAAAACCATAAACGCTATAAAATACAAACTACACATCAACACTATGGCAACAAAGCCAGCTATAAGGCTTAAAATTCCAAGTATTATTCCCATTGTTTATCCCACATAGGAGAACTCCACACAGAAGGAAAAATATACTGAGGAAAAGTTTGAAATTTTGTTTGCAGATAAAATCTCTGTGTTTTTCTCTCCATACTTTCACTTATCATTTTTACAACCGCTAAGTCATTTTTTTCGTTTTGTGTTTCCAAAAAAGCACTTAAGCATTCAAATTTTTTAGCATAGTCGATCACTTTTATCATTTGGTCTTTATAAGACGACAAAAGAAATTCTGTTTTATGATTATTTTTAGAGGTAAAATTTTGCTCAAATTCTAAAAATTCCTTAGAATTAAAATATTTTGAAAAGCCGCTATAACACTCCATACATTCGCAAAGAAATTCTTGAATTTGATTTTTCTTTTGTTCGATTTCAAGCTCTCTTTTGAGTTTGTATTCTTCGGTGTTGATTACATCCTTACAGCTTGGAACAATAGCATGTGTATCAAATTTTCTTTCTGGTTTGGATAATTTATCATACCATTTTTTGATCCCATATCCTATGGTTGTAAGAGCTATACCACCAAATGCGATTTGTTTTAACATTTTCTCTCCTTGTTTTAAAATAACAAAGAAAGTATAAAACACCCTTGCGACAGGTTGTGTCGCATAGGAATAGGTATAAATTTTTTGCTCACATTTATCATGCAGAAGGTAAATTTTGTCCAAGAGAAACAACTTGATCTTTTAAGGCAATTAAGGTGTTTTTATTTTGCTCTTGAAGTTCTTTTTCATGAGTTTTTTTCTCAATGATGGGATCATAAATAGCATTGACTTGTTCATTAATGATAGCATCAAAATTATTTTGAATTTTAATAATTGTATCATGTATGGCGTTGACAATTTGCATTTTTTTAGATTGTTCTCGTTGGTTTTTTTCTTCTGTATCATCATCGAAGAATAAACTACTAAGGATTTTACCCGCTTGGGAAATAGCACCTATTATGGCAGCAGCAGGTGGAAATTTTGTAGCAAGAGCTATTGCAAGAGTATCTAAGACAGAAAGCCATTTTTCAATATCTTGTTTTGAAATTCCACCTCCACTTAAAGATGTATTGGAAAGTTCAATTCTGTTTGTTTCTAACTTATCTAAAGTAACATCTAAATTTTTAATATGCTCTTCAAAATCTTTAATTCTTTCTTTTAATTTGGTTTCGATTTTACTTTTAAGTTCATTGACTGCATTTTCAAGGGTACTATTGATATACGATGAATCGCCAGATTGAGCTACTAGCTTGTTTTCAACAGCGCTTAATTCTGAATTAATAATGCCTTTTAGTTGAATAAATGTGGCATTTTTATTTTTTTGTGTATCGCTTATAAAATTTTCTACAATTTGTATGATTTTATCATCTATTTTTTGATCAATTAAGCTATTTATTTGATCGACAAATGACAAGATATTATTGTTACACAAATTAACAATATCAGCCTCTGAGCTATTTTTAAATAGTTCTTTGATTTTATTTTCAAGAGCTTCAAAACCGCTTTTTTCATACAAAAGTGTTTTGTTATTAAGCTTAGCATTAAAAGCACTTAGAGCATTTACAGAATAAACTGAAATTTTATTTTTCACATCTTCTTCTTTAAAGCCCATTTTAACAAGATTAAGATAAATTTTATTAATCAAAATGGCTTCTTCTTCCTCTGTGCAAATTTGCTTTTTGTTCAAAATCACAATTGAAGCTTTATTATCATCAAGCATTTTTTTAATCTTTGTATAAATGAAGTCGTTTTCAACATTTTCATTGCTCATTACAAATAAAACTAATTCACATTGCTTATAATGATCTTCTGTAATTTTTTCATCATCAGCGGGTGCATTGATACCTGGGGTATCAAAAATTTCATATTCTTTGTATTTATATACATTGATTTCCTTAGTTTCTGGAGTATCTCCTGTTTTTGCCAACTCTTTACCTACTAAAGCATTGATTACAGTGCTTTTTCCAGAATTATAAACCCCATATACCATCATTTTAGGTTTAAAATTATTAATCTTATCTTCTAAGATGTTTATAAGCTGTTTGGTTTTTTCTTCTGGACATATATGATTTTGAATAAGATTTGATTCTAAATTTTTTAAAAGTTCAAGCTTTTGTTTGTAAATTTCAATATTTGTCATTTTCTTTCCTTTCCTTAGTTAAGCGTTGTTTTGATCTTTTTAAGATTGTTTTCTAATTTATCTATACTTTCATATAAACAAATAACCATATTTTCACAAGGTTGTAAAATTTCTTCATTGATTTTATTGCTTGAATATTCTATGAGCTCATTGCAATATTCTTGCAACAAGGGGCGATTTTTTTCCACAATCTCAGCTCTATTGGTTCCTATTTTTATGCTTTCGGTATAGCTTTTTTCTTTACACCATGCACCAAAACTTACTTTATTCACCAATCTTTCAAACAAGCTTCTTTTAGCATACTGCTTAACTTGGGTATATACCGCTTCAACCTTTGTGTCTAAAGTAGGAGCTATGATATTAAAACGAGCGATAAAATCATCCATTAAAGCACATGCTTCTTCTTGAATTTTTTCTTCTATTTTATTTTTTATATTATCTTGAATGCGATCAAAAATTTGCTTTGCATTGTTTTCATTAAGATTTTTTTCTTCTTTTATAAGCTCTTCAGAAATAATAATAGAAGCTTCATTTTTTAAATTCTCCTTGATGGCTTTATTAAGTCTTTTCTTTTCTTCTACGAGATTTTTTAGCTCATTGTAATCATTTCTTATTTGTTCTAAATTTACACTATGCTGACTTTTTCCTAATATTTCTTCTAAAAACCCTTGTAATCTTTTAAAAGGAGATTCTTGTTTTAATCTTAAAGCTTTTTCTTTTAAGATTAAATTCATAGATTCATAAAATTTGATTATATTGCTGCCTTTAAACAATTCTTCATTGTTATCTTCTAAAGCTTTCTTTGCAGTCAATACAGAAATGGATAATATCTCTTCATCTAATTGTAAATTTGGTATGGCTTCTTTGATTCTATTGAAAATATCTTCTTCTTGTTTTTTTCTATTTTCTTTACTTTTATTTGAAGTGATGGTAATGATTTTGCCTTCTTCTTCATCTTCTGTAGTTTGATCTGATTTTGTAATCAATAGTCTAATGCAAGAATTTTTTCCAGAATTAACCAAATTTCTTATTTGCTCTATCTCATCATTTTGCAAAGGTGCATCTGAACTAGTTGGAAAGATGATGTAGTCTGCGGCTTCTATGTATTTTTTAGCCAAATCTCCATTTTCTTTTGTCATAGAAAGCAATCCAGGAGTATCCACCCAAGCAATCCCACATCCTTTATGCTTGTCTCCTAGGGTAAATAATTGTATAGAACTTGTGCATTCTGTAATATTGGTTTTAAACTCATTGAGTTGCTCTGCAGTATCTTCGTGTCCAGCCTTATCATACACAATAAAATGTGGTTTTTGATTTTCTAAACAATTACTCGCAACAAAATTCCCCAATGTGCTTTTTCCAGCCTTCACTTTACCATATATAATCACGATAAAACTATTTTTCAAACTATCTCTAAATTCTTCTTCTTTAGAAAGTTTTTGAAAATCTTTTTCCCATTTTGAAATTTTATTTTTGATGGAATCTAGGTGTTTATTGAAATTTTCTTGTATTTCTTGGCTTTTAAAACCCATTTGATTGATATTAATACCATCAACATTGTTTTTAAAGATTGAAACTTCTTTTTCTATTTCTTTTCTTTTATCGCCAACATCATTGCCTATGGTTCTTAAAGATTCTAATTCTTTGTAGAAGTCATTTAACGCTTGTTTCATTTTCTTCCTTAATTAAGCTTTTTGCATACATATTAATTTCCCATAATGCATCCATATCTTTTTTTAAATTTTTTATATCTTTTTGGATATCATCTAGTTTTTTGCTTTTTTTAAATTTAAGAGGTGGAAAAAGAGTACCTATTAGAGGTGGAAAAACTCCTGAGAATGTATCTTTAGGATTTGCAATACATTCTGCTTCATAACGATTTTTTAATTTTGTTTGATATTCTTTAACGATTTTTTCGTATTTTGCTTGTTTGTTTTCACGCTCTTTTTCTCTTTGTCTGTCTTGAGTAGAACTACTGCTTTCGTAATCATCATCATCGCTTAGTGTATCATAGATAAATTTTCCTGCTGCTGCAACTCCTATACCTATTAACCATGGTAACATTTTTTCTCCTTTGTTTAAAGTTCATATAAGGCTTTTATAGCCTCATTTGCTTTTTTGATTTCATTATCAATGGCTTGTCGCATTTCTTCTTTTTGTTTTTGCAATCTTTCAACTTCTGATTTTTTGCTTTGCAATAAAGCATGAATTTTTGTAAAAAACTCATGCTTTTTGATTTGCTTTAGTCTTAAATCTTTGATATGTTTTTTTAAAGCATTGTTTTTATCTCTTAGAATTTTCTTTAGATTTTCTATTTTGCTTGATTCTATGAGTAATTTTTTGTTTTCCTTATTTCCCTTGATATAGCTATTTGCTGAGATCTCAACAAAAGTGATGTGATTTATATCTTCATCAAAAAATGTTTCAAATTGCTTTTTGATAACATTTTTCACGCTTTTTAACTCTTTTTCATCAATTCCATCTATCCTAGAAAGCACAAAAATAAAATTTTTAGAAAAGCCAACTTTATTTTTTTCAATCATCTTTTTGATATAATCCACCTCTGTTTTGGTTAATTCACCTGTAGATACATTATGGACAAAAAGATAAATATCTGATTGAACCATTCCTAAAAATGCATTTTTATCATCTTTTAAATCCGCATTTAAACCTGGGGTATCTAAAAAAATCATATTTTCAAAGTTGACACTTTTGATTTCTTTTGTTTCTACAACATCAGCAACTGAAAAATTTGGCTCATTAAATGCATTGGTTAATGCATTAAGTAAAGAACTTTTACCACTGTTATACAAACCTATAGCGGAAACCGTTATATCTTTTTGCAGTTTTTCTACATGGTATAGAAAATCATTATATTCTTCAAAAAGATTGTATTTTTTTATTTCTTCGTTAAAGTCTATTTTGGAATTATCGGCTGTATCATTTTCTGATTTTTTAGCTGATAAAGAATCCTTTAATGATGTACAAAGCATTTTTTACCTTTCGTTTATTTTTAATTATATCAAAAAAAAAAAAAAACAAAATTCTTAAATATTTGATTAAAATTTTTAAATATTTAAAATAAATTGTGAAATTTTTGTTTTTGATAATATCATCACAAATCCTTCCAAAGATCATTGTCTATATAATTTTTGAGCTTCTCATCTGCAAAATCTGGATAAAAATGATTTGTTTTTATTGCTTCAAATAAAATCACCATAAGGGTATTTAGTTCATTAAAACGCACAAAAAGTCTTTTTTCTTCTTCATTCAATTCTTCAAAACTTTCTTTTTGAGAAACGATAGAGTTTAAATCTTCTTGATATTTCTCTAAAAATTCATTAAAATCTCTCATTCTTTGTTGAAAATTTTCATCATCAAATTCAAAATCCAAAGCTTTAAATTCATAGCTTAAAATTTCTTTTTCAAAGTGAGAAATTTTAAAAAGATTTTTTTGAATGGCGTTGAAATGTTCTGCATTTATTTGAGAATAAGTTTTTTCTAAGTTATCATTCTCGTTTAATGCATCTTCTTCAAAATATACATTTTTTGATTTTGTTTCATTACAGCAAACATCGTAAAGTTTTTTAATCCCATATCCCGTAGCGGCAAGAGCTATGCCGCCAAACATAATTTTTTTATACATTTATTGCCCCTTGGAAGCAAAAAATGCGTTAAATTTGTCAAAAATTTCTTCATTGTTTTGTTTTGCATTTTCGCTTGATTCTTCCAAAGTGTTTGAAGAAATAGTTCGAATTTTCAAATTTCTAAGATCAGCTTTTTCTATACCCAATACTTTATCAACTTGATCGAAAATTTTTTCAGCTTTTATTTCAAAAGAATCAATTTTATCAAAAGCGTGATTTGCTGTATCGCTTAACATTGTAGCAATGATATCTTTAGGATCATCAGTCCAGTAAGCATTCTCTTCTTTGCTTTCTTCATACCATTTTTTAAGTTTTAAACCCGCATAGCCTAAGGCACCCATTCCTATGATTAATGGTAACATTTTCTCTCCTTGTTTTAAAATAACAAAGAAAGTATAAAACACCCTTGCGACAGGTTGTGTCGTAAAAAATAACTTTAAAATATTAAAAACTTATTTTATTAAAGCTAGCCTGTAAATTCAGTAGCTTCATAGCCTATAGGTTTATCTACAAAACAAGATTTTTCTTTTAAAAATACAACCTCTATAGTTCCGACCGGTCCATTTCTATTTTTTCCAACAATAATTTCAGCATTTTCTTGCATAGGATTTGGTATAAAAAGCCTTTGATAAGCTTTGCCTTCAGCTTTAGCTTTATTCTCTCTTTCTTTTTCTTCTTGCTCCCTATAAACCTCATCGCGATATACAAATAAAATAGCATCCGCATCTTGCTCTATAGCTCCACTTTCTCGCAAATCACTCATCAAAGGACGCTTATTTGCTCTTTGCTCTAAACCACGATTAAGTTGTGAAAGTGCGATAATCGGCATATCAAGCTCCCTAGCCAAAAGCTTAAGTCCTCTTGAAATTTCACTCACTTGCAAATGCCTATCATTAAAATTTGAATTACTCATCATAAGCCCTATATAGTCAATCACACAAAGTCCTACACTTTCATCTTGAGATTTTAAACGCCTTAAAATAGCCCTTACATCAGCAATAGTTGCATAACCACTATCGTAAATATATAATTTCTTTTGACTATAATCATTACAAGCATCTCCTAAACGCTCCCATTCATCATCGTTTAAATCTGCGGTTAAAATTCTTTGTAAAGGGATAGAAGTTTTTGAAGAAAGCATTCTTTGCATGATTTGAGTTGCGGGCATTTCAAGAGAAAACAAAGCCACACCTTTATTTTGTCTTAAAACTTTATCAATGAAATTTAAACAAAGGGTTGTTTTTCCCATACCTGGGCGCGCAGCGATTATTATAAGCTCACCTCCTTTAAAACCTTTTGTCATTTTATTTAAACCCTCAAAACCTGTATCAAGGCCTATGATATTTTTATTTTCTAAAGTTTTTTGCTTTTTAAATTCTTCAAAAAGTTCTGATATTATTATATTAACATCTTTAATATCTCTAAAATTTACACGATTTGTAATGCTAAAAATTTCTTTACCAATTTCATCTGCGATTTCACTTACAGCACGATTTTCATTAATACGAGCTGGTAAAAGATGTGCAAAACTCAAAAGTTGTCTTTTGATGGACTTTTCGCGAAGTTCATTTACATAAGCAGGCAAATCTATCATAGAAGGAGTGGCAAGAATTTCTGCTAAAATCTCTTCATCTATTTTTTTATGTTTTTTTAAAAAACTTATAGAAATAGGCTCTTTGTTGTTGCTACAAGCTATAATTGCTTTAAAAATATCTTCATGAGCTTTAAGACTAAAATCTTTTGGACTGATATCGCCTGCTATACTAGCGTAAGCTTCTTCACTCATGATGCAACTGCTTAAAATAGCTCGCTCTAAATCCAAGTCATAATACTCTTGTTGCACTAAATTTCCTTATAAATATAAATAGTTTTAAAAATTTTATCTAAAAAAACTTAAAATTATAAACTTTAATTTTTTATAAATATTTAAAGTAATATTAGTTACAATTATAATCACAACATTTATTTTATTAGGAGAACACTTGAAAAAACATTTATTTTCATGTATTTTAGCTTCCATCTTAGCCCAGTCAGCTATGGCTGTAGATTTTCAAGAAGGTTTTAGTGGAAATTTAAGCATAGGTGTAGGTGCAAGAGATATTAAAAGCAATATTTCAACTTTAGCGGATAGTGATTACTTAGGTGGTTATGATGCTGATAATTCGGACTCTTCTTTTATTCCTTTTATCGGTGTAGAACTTTACTATGGCAACCTTATAGACAATGATAGAGTTTTTATCAAAAACTACAATGGAAGAGATATCAGCGGTATAGCTTTAGGTTATGAAAAAGCCTATTTAGAGCGTTTTAGTACTTCTTTTTCTGTAATTTCTTCTTTAAGAGAAAAAGCTTATGCAAATCCTTATCAAATAGGCAATAGAGAAGAAACTGATGTTGATAGATATGGTTTTAAAATCTCTCAACTTTACGAAAGTGATTTAGGAAAATTTACAGCTTCATATTTATTTAGCAAAAACAAATATGATAAAGACGCAGTTGAGTACAACTCTTTAAAAAGAGAGGGGTATTATCACGAGTTTGAATTAAATTACAATTATAGTTTGTTAAATTTAGGACTAAGCTATGATTATAATGATGCAGATGGAAAAGCTCAAAGTTACTCAAGATATGGTTTAAGCATGGGAGCAAATTTAGCTTTTGCTAATGACTATATCTTCACCCCAAATTTAAGTCTTAGCAAATATGAAGCAGTAGGAACAGATCCTATCTTCCACAAAAAACAAGACGGTAATATAGTTAAGCTTAATCTAAAAGTTGTTAAAAATCAATTTTTGGGCTATAACGGACTTTATGGTTTTGCAAATTATGGCATAGAAAAAAGAAATAGCGATATAGGATTTTATGATGAAACCTATCAAGTTGTTTTAACTGGAATAGGATATAAATTCTAAAAAATTATAAAAAAAGCTCCTTTGATAAAATTTAAAAAAGATCTATCCACTATAAAGATAGATCTTTAAAAATCCTTTTAAGAAAAATCCAAGCTAAAATCAAAACACAAAATTCAGCAAAAAATGGACTTAACCATACTCCATTTAAACCTATAAAATAAGATAAAAGCAAAAGAAAAAATAAAGGCATGAATAAATTTTGCATTAAGCTTAAAACCAAAGAAAAACTTGCTTTATTAAAAGCTGTCAAAAAAGAACCGCTTAGGACATTAAACCATGCAAAAATATAATTAAAAGCAAAAAGCATCAAAGCTGTATAAGCAAAAGTTTTAAATTCTTGATCATTTTCTTTTGCAAAAAGTGCTATTAAATTTTCTCCAAATATCAATATAAATACTATAGAAAATAAAGATAAAATTCCCCCTGCAAAAAATACCACTTTTATAATAGCTTTAATCCTTAAAAAATCTTTTTTAGCATAATTATAACTAAGTGCAGGTTGCATCGCATCCCCCATAGCAATAATGAGCATTATAATAAAACTATCAATATATAAAATAATAGAAAAAGCTGCCACGGCTTGAGTGGTAGAAATTTTTAACAAAACAAAATTTGCAAAAATACTATATAAAGAACCCGAAACATTGCCAAAAAACTCGCTACTTCCATTATAAAGAATATTTTTAAAAATTCTCAAATTTATATATAAACTTGAAAATTTAAGCTCTAAATTTTGAAATAAAAAAGGAATAATTCCAAAAATACCACTTAAAACAATTCCTAAACAAGTTGCAAGGGCTACCGAAAACAAGCCCCAACCAAATACAACTATAAAAAGATAATCAAATATAATATTACTTAAAGCTATGATTATGTTCATAATCATACTATAGGTTGTTTTTCCACAAATTCTTAAATAATTATCCAAGGCAAAAGAAAGCATGGTAAAAGGTGCAAATAAAGCAAAAACAAACATACATTCTTTAGCCATGGTTTTAATCTCATCGCTAACATTTAGACAATCAATCAAAACAGGTCCTAAAAAATACTCCAAAATTCCAATAAAACAAGAGATTAGAAAAATAATCAATATACTAGAACTAAATATCTTTCTAGCTAAATTCTTCTTGCCTAAACCCAAATGCATAGAAATTTGCACTGCTGAACCTATAGCTATCATATCAGCCAAAGCAAAAGACATCATAATAAAGGGAATAATCAAGGCTAGTGCTGCTAAAGCATCACTTCCTAGATATTTTCCAACAAAAATTCCATCAACTATATAATAAAAAGAAATAAAGGCCATGCTTATGACATTTGGCACGGCACATTTTATAAAAAGCCTAAAAGGGCTTAAAGTGCTAAAAATATTTGACATACAAATCCTTTAAAAATATTAAAATAAAATATTTTTAAAGACGCTAGTAGAGTGCTTGAAGTCCTAAAATATAGAAATTTAAACGATAAGTTCTTATTGTTGTTTTTGTATTAGTTTTATTTTGCATTTTCATAGATTTAAATTAAAATAATAAGAATTATAAAATTTACTTATTAATAAGTCAAATTTAGCCCGAAGGCTAAATTTTAAAGCACGGAAAGAATTTTTACAGCGTCATTTAACCCTGTAACTATACTTGCTCCATTTTTAGTAGCAATATCTCCTGCTACAAAAATACCTTTAACATTGCTTTGTTTATTTTCATCCATTAAAGGCACGCCTTTATCATCAACATTAATCCCGCATTTTTGTAAAAAATCAAGTGGAGTAGAACCACCAATAGCATAAATAATTCTATCATAAATATCGCTTGTACCATCGGTAAAATTTACCTTAGCCTTGCCACTATCATCTTCTACCTCATTAATGTCAATTCCTAGTTTTAACTCTACTTTACCCGAATTTCCAGCTTCGTGAATATCTTTAAGATTTATATCATTTAATCTTGTAAATTCTTTTTTACGATAACAAAGGCTAACTTGATTTGAATTAGCCAAATCCACAGCGTATTCTGCTGCTGAATTTCCACCACCTACAACAAGAATTTTTTCATTTCCCAAAACTGAATTGGCATTAAAATTAATGATTTTTGTTAAAGTCATAGGAAGTTTGTAATCAGGCTTATTAGGCTTACCCATTCTACCTATAGCAACGATGATGTTTTTACACTCATAAACGCCTTTAGCTGTGCTTACTAAAAAAACTCCATTTTCATTTTTAACGCTCTCAACTTCAGAGCCAAATTCAACTTCTATATTGTGTTCTTTTAATACGTTTTGAAAAGTTTCTATAGTACTTTCTTTGGTACCATCTTCAAAAGGAACATGTCCATGATTAGTTCCTTCGCATCCCTTATAAGCTTTATCTACTCTTTTGCCATCTTTATAAAATTGCATTAAAGTTTGGCAAATGTTATTTGATTTTTCCAGTATCAAAACTTCTTTGTTTTTAAGCTTAGCTTCAACCGCACAGCCTATGCCTGTTGGACCTGCACCTACTATAATTAAATCTATTTTTTTCATTTATATTTACCTTTCAATTCTGATTTTTTTTGTATAATTTATCAAGTTTTTTGTAAATAAAGGATTAAAAATGCGAAATTTGCTTGAAAATATTAAGAAAAATTCTCAAAAACTACTTAACTTAACACCTAAAGATAAAGAAAAAATTATTTTAAAATTAGCTCAAATTTTAAGAGAAAATTTCAAAATTATCCTAGAAGCAAATGAAAAAGATATAGCAAATTTCACAAAAAATGGAGCAATAAAAGATAGGCTTTTGTTAGATGAAAAACGCATTTTAGCTCTTTGTGAAGGTCTAGAAAAAATCGCTTATATCGAAGATCCTATAGGCAAAATTTCTAAAGCTTGGAAAAATTATGCGGGTTTGAGCATACAAAAAATAAGCATTCCTTTAGGACTTATTTGTGTTATTTACGAAGCAAGGCCTAGTCTTAGCGCTGAAATTGCAGCTTTAATGATAAAAAGTTCTAATGCTTATGTATTTAAAGGTGGAAGTGAAGCAAAATTTACAAACAAAGCTATATTTACTCTTGTTAGCAAAGTACTTAAGGAATTTGGTTTACAAGATTGTTTTGCTATGTTTACTCAAAGAGACGAGATCAAGCAAATTCTAACTTTTGATGATTTAATCGATGTGATCATACCTCGCGGTAGTTCAAATATGATACAAGAAATTGCAAACAATACTAAAATTCCTCTCATTAAGCAAGATAAGGGCTTGTGTCATGCTTTTGTAGATCAAAGTGCTAACTTAGATATGGCTTTAAAAATAATCCTTAATGCAAAGTGTCAAAGAGTAAGTGTTTGCAACGCTTTAGAAACGCTTTTAATCCATGAAAAAATTGCTAAAAATTTTATAAGTCTTTTAATCCCTAAATTTGAAAAATTTAAGGTAAAAATTCACGCCCATGAAAATGCATTGGCTTATTTTAACAACTCAAATTTAGAAGTTTTTAAAGCAAATGAAAATACCTTTAATACAGAATGGCTTGATTTTGCTTTAAGTGTAAAATTAGTAAAAGATTGCGATGAAGCTATAGAGCATATCAACAAACACAGCTCCTTGCATTCTGAAACCATTATCTCAAATGATGCTTCAAATATCGCTAAATTTCAACGCCTTATAAACTCATCTTGTATTTATGCTAATGCTTCAACGCGTTTTAGCGATGGAGGAGAATTTGGCTTTGGTGGGGAAGTTGGAATTTCAACTAGCAAATTGCATGCAAGAGGTCCTATGGGGGTTGAAGATATTTGCACTTATAAATATATAATTAATGGAGAAGGACAAATTCGAGAGTGAATAAAATAGAAATGCTAAAGCAACACTTTAAAGAAATTGCTAAACTAAATTCAAGTGAACAAGTTTGGCAAATGCCTTTTTTTGCGGCTTTAGGTGTGGGTATAGTTTTAGGGTTTAGTGTATTTTTTGGAAAATTAAACTATGGACTCATTGCCATGATAGGAGCTTTATCTTTTTTATATGTTCCAAACACTCCTTTATATCATAGAATGGCTGTTGTGATGTGCTGTTCTTTTGGCATAGTTTCTAGTTTTTTCTTAGGAATTTTAACCCATTTTTTACCTGCAATTTTTGCCTTCATCCCTATAGGACTTGTGGCCATGGGAAGTTCTATTTTAATTAGATATTATAACATTGGTGCACCTGGATATTTTTTCTTTGTATTTTCTTGTATTTTAGGAGCTTATTCTCCTTTTGAAGCTAAGGATTTTATCTTTTTAGTGGGTCTTGTTTTTCTTGGGGCAATGGTAGCTAATTTAATGGCTTTGTTATATTCTATCGTTGTGATTTATGGATTTAAAAATGCTTTACCTAGCGAAATTCCACCTAGAGAATACATAGGTTTTGATGCAGTTTTTGTGGATTCTTTGATCATGGGTTCTTTTGTGGCTTTTTCTATATTTATAGGAATTTTTTTAGAACTTGAAAGAAGTTATTGGATAGCCATTTCTTGCACAGCTATTATGCAAGGTGTAACTTTAAATTCTATATGGATTAAACAAATTCAACGCATCATAGGAACGGCCTTAGGAGTATGTTTTGCATGGTGGCTTTTATCTAAACAATTTCACAATATAGAGCTTGTTTTACTTATGATGTCTTTGTTTTTTATAGGACAATTTTTAGTCAATCGAAACTATGCTTTAGCTATGATTTTCTTTACTCCTTATGCCACTTATCTTTCGGAAGCAGCTAATTTTATGAGTGAAAATGCAAATACATTAATACTCGCTCGTTTAGTTGATGTCGTAATAGGAAGCATTTTAGGACTTTTGGGTGGTTTTGTAATTTATAAACCTTATCTAAGAGTACATTTTGAACGCATTGCAAAATACATCTTTAGGATAAAACGAAAAGCTTAAAAGTCAAATAAAACACAAGCATTATCCCCTAAAATTTGCTCTTGTTCTTTTTTAGATACGACAACTTCATTAAAAGCTGCTAGAGCCGATGAAAAATTAATATTTGCTTCAAAATTTGTATGCGGCCAATCACTTCCAAAAACAAAATTGCTAAGTGGAAAATGTTCTTTTAAAATTTCATATATTTTCTTTGCAAATTTTATAGCTTGTTCATTATTAGCATAGTCTATTTTTGCTCTATAAAAACCGCTAATTTTAAAAAATATTCTAGAATTTTTTAGGTAAATTAAATCCTCTAAATTTGTTAAGTTTGCATTAGCTCTTGCTAAATGATCAATAACAATATTACAACCATAAGGAATTAAATTTTTAACAATATCAATAAGATTATTATCCAAATCTCTTTGAATTTCTATTTGCATTTTAAGCTTACTTAAATTTTCAAAAAATTGAATCCAAACCGTACTTTTAAAATTTGGCAATTCTTTGCCAATTAAATTTAATCTAACTCCACAAGCTTTTCTTTCTTTTAGTTTTTGAAGCTCATCAAATTTAATACCTTCATCAACCACAACTATAGCTTTTATATTTTCATCTTTTTCGATACTCTGAAGCAAAAATTCATTATCAACACCTAAAAAACTTGGCTGAACTAAAACCCCTTTATCAAAACCATAATGATCTAAATTTGCTTTATAATCTTTAAAACTAGCGTCATAATCAGGCTTATATCTTGCATTTGCAACTGTATTTAACTTTTTCAAAAATATATGTGCATGAGTATCAATCTTCATTAAATTATCCTTATAAAATAAAACTCATTATAACAGTAGCTAAAATCGCCGCCATAAATCCTATTGGCACAGCTTTAATAAGTAAATCTTTAAATAATTTTTCCTTATATTTATCAGGACAAGATCCTAAAATTAAACTTCCTCCAGAAGAAAAAGGAGAAATAGCGGAAGCTTGAGCCCCTACAACAATACAAGAAAAAAGCAATGCCTCGCTTAATCCACTGCTTGCAGCAATGCTTGGAACTATAGGAAAAAGCGCTGGAGTAACCACACCCAAAGTACTTGAAAAAAGCGACATAAAAGCTGCAATAGCACACATTATTAACGGAATAAAAATCACATTGATCTCATTTTCTACAAGATCTGAAAATAATTTTATAGCCCCTGCTTCAACTGCTATGCTAATTAACATCCCTACTCCACAAATCATTATCAAGGTTCCCCAAGGAATTAAAGCAACAACTTGTTTCTCATCGGCTAATTTTAAAAATAAAGCAATGGCAACAAAAATCATGGCTATCATAGCTATATCTATTTTTTTATTAAAATAACTAATTGTCTCATTATGTGGAAAAATAATATTTAGCACAGGAAAGATTAAAACAACAATAATCATCATAAACATGAGAATTAAAGTAGTTTTTTGTTTATAATCAAATGGATCAGGTTTTGAAATAACACTGGTTTGCATCTTATTTTTAAAAGCATTAAACACAAAAAAAGATAATACCACAATAGGCAAAATTATAGTAAAAGCAAAAATAATACTAGAATTTATAAAAGCTTCATTTGCTTCAATACCTGAATTTTGCATCAATCCTCGAAAAATAATCCCACTTTGAGAAGTCATAAAATTTGCTCCTCCTAAAGCACCATAGTTTATAGCCATAGCTCCAGCAATTTTGCTTAAACCGATTTTATCGCAAAGTAAAAAAGTAAGGGGTGCCATAAAAGCTAAAACCGTATAAAAACCTGCTCCTAAAGCAGCTATAATAGCACTAACCACAAAAATAACAAAAGGAAGCAAATAAGGATGATTAGCAAAACGATACATCAAATGTCCAGCTAATTTTTCAAGAGTTCCATTTACGGTTGCAAAATTATAAAACAATGAAACAGCAAAAATAACAAAAAATATAGAAATAGGCCAAAAAGCTATGATTTTTTTAGGAGCTAAATCCATAAAAAAGGCTCCTATAATATAAGCAAAAATCATAGCAAAAATTCCAACATTATGTCTAGTAATATAGCCTAAAATGATGGCTACTATAATACTAGAGATGATTAAAAAAACCATTATCATCCTTTAAAATATTATAGGGCTTATGATATCAAAAAATATATTTTTCAAAGCATAAAAACAAAATCTAAAATTTAAAAAATACCTATTTAGTAACAAATTTACTCATCTTATGAAATTTTTTATAAAATATCCACATCCATAGCAAGCAAAGCAAAGCTTCCTAGCCAATGCGACCCAAGATAATCATCTTCTATATGAGCTATGGCTTTATCAAAATGCTCTGTAGCATTATTTCTTAAAAGAATTTTTAAATTTTCATCGCAAAAATTTGAAAGTATTTTAAAACACCAAGCACGACTTAAATTTAGCCCATCTAGATGTGCTATTTTACCATCGCTCCTATCACTCACACTCACAGGGGTAAATAAAGTTGCAGGCTCTTTTGCTTCTAAATTTGGCAAATATACTTTAAAAAATTTTACAAAATCATTTTTAGGTAAAACAGCACTTAAAAGCACCGCTTCCATCAAAACAGGAGATAAAAACTCATCTCCACAAGGCTCTAAAGCTTGCATATTTTTATCATTTAAAAACCACTTTTTAGCACTTTGGATGATGCAATACTCTAATTCTTGATCTTTTTTAAATCTTGCATACTCTAAAGCAAAATACAAAGCAAAAGAGCTATTAAAATGGGTTCCAACTCGTATAGGATAATCCATCTTAGGCAAAAACTCCTTAAATTCTTTAACAAAAAAATCAGCTATGCCTTCTAAATTTTTAGCCCAAATTTTAGCTTTGTCATTTTCTTTAGCAAGTAAATTTATCTCCAAAGCCAGTTTTAAAAACCATCCCCATCCATAAGGTCTTTCAAAACCTTTGTGCGCAGGGTTTTGAAGATACTTAAGCTCTCCTTCTGCTTTTTCTTTGCTAAATTGAGAATCTAAGGCTTTGATGATTTCATCCTTTGGGGCAAAATGAGAAAAATCTTTTAAAATTTTCACCAAAAGCCAGTGAGAATGCACGCTAGAATGCCAATCATAAGAACCATAAAATATAGGATACATAAGTTTTGGCGGTTTAATATCATTGATATCATTAAAAGAATGTGTGATTTTATTTGGCAATTCTCTAAAAATATTTTCTAGTGCAATAAAGCTAAATTGTTTTATAAATTTTTCCATTTTTTCTCCTTAAAATCTAAAAGCTAAAAAATACATTAAAAAGATATTAGCTATAAGCAAAACAAGTCCTGACATAAACTGGGCTTTAATTACGCCATTTTTATCATCTAAATTTAAAAGTGCCGCAGGAACTATATTAAAATTTGCAGCCATAGGCGTCATTAAAGTTCCACAAAATCCACTAAGCATTCCAATCGCTCCTATAATAGCAGGATTTGCATGCATTTGTATGATTAAAATCGGCAAAGCAATAGCAGCAGTAATCACAGGAAAAGCTGCAAAAGCATTGCCCATTACTATAGTAAAAAGTGCCATAGCAATACAATACACAGCTACTGCAATAAAAGCATTATCTAAACTAATATAACTAGATAAAAGTTTAGATACTTGATCACCCATTCCCGTAGAAACAAAAACTACTCCAAGTGTAGCCAAAATTTGCGGCAAAAGCGCCGCCCAACTAATGTGATCCATAGTATGTGCTGCATCCTTAACGGCTCTTTTAGGAGAAGCCTTAAACATAAAACAAGCAACCACTGAAGAAATAATTATACCTGTAATCAAAGCCATCAATGTAGCATTTTTATTTTCAAAAAAACTCAAATAGGGAAATAAAAAAGTCCCAATAAGTGTAATCAAAGGAACCATTAAAGCAGGAATAAAAAGTTTATTTTTATAAATATTTGCATGTTTTATCTCGTATTCTTTTTCTTCT
Organism: Campylobacter sp. US25a; assembly: GCF_004379075.1. Lineage (NCBI taxonomy): Bacteria > Pseudomonadati > Campylobacterota > Epsilonproteobacteria > Campylobacterales > Campylobacteraceae > Campylobacter > Campylobacter sp. US25a. The sequence continues at coordinate 154,117 of NZ_RYYM01000002.1, read as the reverse complement.
TTGCTAACTTCAATCTTTGCTGGTTTTAATAAATTAAATCCTGCTATAAGTGCTAGTAAAATCACTATACAACCCATCACAAAATGAGGCAAAACTCCTGCTAGTAAAAAAGTAAAACTATAACTTATCCAGAATACCCCGCCGCTTATTCTTGATTTTATATCTTTAGCTTGATTAGAAAAACTTAAAATTCCAAAAACTAAAAATAAAATTCCTACAATATAATAAAGCAAATCAAGACTTATCATCACTCAACCCTTTATAAGTTTTTTCTAATCTTTTATCAAATAAATAAAGTCTAGAACAATGGATAATTAAAGCCAAAATTCCAGTTGGTATAGCCCAAACTGATAAATGCAATGGCTCAACAATAATACCATTGCTCTCATAAAAAGCTTTAATAAATAAAATAGAATGCACGGCTATAAAAATATCCTCTCCAAAAAATACAGCAACATTATCCGTTCCCGCAGAAAAGGCTTTGATTTTTTGACTATCTTTATGTGTTAAGTTTTTAAATTTAAGCTTAGCTGCAGCTTCTGCCATAGGGGCTATTAAAGGTCTTATCATCTGTGCATGTCCGCCTAAAGATAAAAGCCCTAAAGCTGCAGTAACTTGTCTAAAAACAAAATAACACATTAAAATTCGTCCTGTACTGGCAACTTTTATTTTGGATATTAAATTTTTAGCCTGCTCTCTTAAGCCTTTGCGTTCCAAAACAGCAAGTAAAGGTAAAATAAGCCAAATTATAGCAACATAGCGATTATCTACAAAAGATTTTCCTATATCACTAACAACCTTAACAAAATCAAAACCTGAAACAAGTCCAGCATAAATTCCAACTGAAGTTACCACTAAAAAGGGGTTAATCTTTAAAGCAAAACCTAAAACAATCAAAGGTATAGAAGCAAGAAGTAACCATTCCATCAATCATCTCCACAATATAAATTAGAAATATTATAGAAATTTTAAATTGAAGAAAAGTTTAAAAAAATATTTTTAAGAATGAAATGAGAAATTAAGTAACAAAATAAATTTTATATAAATTTAAAAAAGCCTTGGAATAGTCCAAAAGCTTTTTTTGTATTACTTGTTCGCTCTTTCTATATACTCACCACGCACAGTATCAACGCGTATAACTTCACCTTCTAGCACATGAAAAGGAATTTGCACTACTGCGCCTGTTTCTAAAGTAGCTGGTTTTTTATTTGATCCTTGAGTATCGCCTTTGAAATTTGGAGCCGTTTCGATGATTTTGAGTTCAACAACTTGTGGAACTTCTACGCCGATAGCCTTGCCATTATGAAAAAGTACATCTACCATCATACCATCAAGCATCCATTTTTTTGCCTCACCCACATCATCATCACTGATAGCTACTTGTTCATATGTTTGTGTATCCATAAATTGGCAATTTTCACCATCATCATAAAGATACTGCATAGTTTTATCTTCTAAATTTGGAGCTTCACATTTATCGCCTGCATGGAAAGTTTTTTCAAGTACTTTACCATCAATAAAAGATTTGATTTTAATACGCACAAAAGCAGGACCTTTACCTGGTTTTACATGCTGATACTCAACTATTTTAAAAGGAATTCCATCGATTTCTATTTTAAGTCCCTTTTTTAAATCACCCATTGAATAAGATGCCATAAATTTCCTTTGTTAAAAAATAAAAAATAATTCTATCAAATTTTGATTGATATCACAATAAAATTATTTTATTTGATAAAAAAATAAGTAAAATTACGCTAAAATTTAAATTTAAAGCATAGTAAATGCTCGCTTCTTTTTAGAAGAGGAAAGTCCGAGCTGCTAAAGACAAGCATTCCATCTAACAGATGGCTAGGGCAACCTAAGGGATAGTGCAACAGAAAGAAAACTACCACGCAAGTGGAAAAGGTGAAACGGCGGGGTAAAAGCCCACCAGCGATTTTGGTAACAATTTCGGCTATGTAAACCCAATGTGCAGCAAGAAGGGATGGTTAGCGTCTTTGTTTTAACCCTTCGCTTGATTTTGTTTGCAAAAACAAAACTAGATAAATGAGCATTCAAGACAGAACTCGGCTTATCGCTATGCTTTTTAAGATCTAACATAGGTCAAAGCTTTTTGAAATTTTTGAATTTCAACAGCCTTTGCTTTTTTCTTTTGTTCAATTAGTGCAACAGCTTCTTGCAAAAGAGCTTGAATTTGATAAAATATATCATTTATATTTTCTTTTATAAAGTCTTCTGAGGGCGATCTTTTAGCTAAATTTTTAATAAAAGCTTTCATATCAAGTTTATCAAGCAAATTTTCAAGCTTATTAATATCTTCTTGAATTAACGCGAGTTTAAAATCATTGATCCACTGTTTCATTACTATGCACTTCTCTCCAAGCTTCTAGTAAACCTTTGGTTACATTTATAACTTCATTAATTCTTTCTTCGTTATTTTCTAAATTTGCCAAAGATAAAAGTTGAATTTCTCTTGTATAAAGCCCACTTAAATAATGCGCCACATCTCCACCTTTTTCATAATCTAAAGTATTAATAAGCTCTATAAAAATAGCTGTTGTTCTTTTTACAAAGTATACTCTTTGCTCTATATCCTCGTTTCTTATCGCCACTTTAGCCCTTGCACAAAAACGCAAAATTCCCTCATAGAGCATTTCGATAAGTTTTTGCGGAGATTCTATCCCCGCTTGATTTTGAGAATAAGCATTATAAGCTAAACTATTTTGCATCTTTTTTATCCTTAATTATTAGAATTATTTGCTGCATTGATCATATTAGTCACAGTTGTTAATTGCTGATTAAGTTTATTTAAGATGCTCTCATATTGCAACCATTGATTTGCCATTGTATCATACCTTGTATCAATCAAAGTTTGAGTTGATTCTTTGGTTTGGGTTAAAGACTTAGTATCATTTGTTAAACTCTCATCGTATTTTGTTAAAGAGCCATCTTTGCCTGTTATACCTTGTAAAGTTGTTTTAAGTTGCGCAAAAACACCCACACCTTCAACTGCCTCAGCAGCAATGCTCGTTTGGCTTAAGCCAAATTGTTTAAGAAATTCGCTATCTCCTTTTATGGCAAAATCAGAACTTCCATCGGTTTTAAAATTAAGCTTATATCCTTTTTCTCCATCTTTATCATAAGTTTCAACTTTGACTGTTAAGCCTTCAATACCTTTACTATTGATATGATCAGCCAAATTTTGAAGCATTTCTTGTTCTGTTTTACCTGTTAATTTAAAATCAGTTCCATCGGCATTTTTAGATAAATCATAAGTTTCAAAATTTGTAACTATTTGAAATTTTCCCAAAGAAAAACTTATACCTTTATTTTCTTCATCTTTATTTCCTAAATAATCGTTAAGACTACCTTTTTTAATCAAATCACCAGTATAGTTTATATCCTTATATTGAGTAACACCCGAAAAAAAACTTTCGGTCAAATCAGGATTTTCTTTCATCTTGCTTTCAAAAGCAGAAGAGTCAAAATTTAAAGTTCCTGACTCAGTCATACTTAAACCATAATCTTGTAAAGAAAGCATTACTTTAGCACTTATTTTATTTCCATTAGCATCTTCAACTTTACCATCAACAGATTGAGATTCAAAAAGTTTTGAAATAATGCTTGAGCGTATAGAGTTTACTTCGGTTACGCCTTGTAAAGAACCTTTGGTTCCTGTTTCGCTGTTATAGTCTGTAGCAGCATTAAGATTTAACACTAAATCATTATAGGCATCAACCATATCTTGCATAGCTTTGGTAACGGACTCGCTGTCTTGCTGGATATCAAAATTGATTTCGCCTGTTTTATTTAAAGTCAAAGTAATACCTACACCAAGATCGGTTATAGTATTGCTCGATCTTGTCATCTTGATGCCATCCATGGTAAATTTAGCATCTTGAGCTTTTTGAATATGCAAAGGATTATCTTCGCTATCATCAATAATGCCAACACCTTTTTTACTTTTAGCAGGATCAAAATCTTCAGCTTTTAAAGCATCTTCATCGAGTTTCCAACCAAGACTTTCAAAAACACTTTTAGCATTTTTATCAACCTTGTATTTACCATCAGAATCTTTTGCACCCGGATAAAAGCTTATAGCACTATCTTCACCTGTTTCTTTGCTCGTTAAGGTTAAGCGATAAGGTGCGTCTTTTTCTCCTGTATTTACCATCTTAGCTACAATTTCTCCACCCGTAGCAGTATTAATCTTATCAACTAAATCACTATAGGTTGTATTTTTATCTATAGTAACGCTATATTCTTTTCCATTGGAAAAAAAAGTTAAATTAGTAGGATTTTGCAAATTTGCATTAATTATACCTGTATCATTTACCAAACCCTTGCTTTGATAAACATCTTTTTGGGCAAGTTGAGTTACATTGATATTCATGCTTTGCAAAGCAACACCTGAAGTTGCTGTAAGACTTGCTGGAGGATTATCAGTGATACTTGCTATAACCTTTCTTTTAGCAAAAGCTGTAGAATCTCCTAAAGACGATACAGCTGTTTGAAAAGCAGAAAGTTTGGTTTTAAGCTCGGTTAAATCTTTTTGTTTGGTTGTATTTTCTTCAATTTTTTTAGTATAAGGATCAATACGAGCCTTTTGTTCTGCTTCTTTTAACTTATCTAAGGTTTCTTGTGTTAATACTCCAGAACCAAATCCTAAACTAGATAAACTACCAAATGCCATTTTTAACTCTCCTTATCAAATATCATTCCTATCACATCTCTAAAATACTCAGCTAATCTCATAGCTTCTTCGCTAGGAATTTGACGAATTTCCCTTCCAGTACTTTTTTCAGTCACGCTAATATACATAGAATTAATTTTATCGCTATAACCAAAACGAACATTAGTATCTAAAGAATCCATTTGTTCATTTAACTTTTTTGTAATATCAGCTAACTTTTCACTCACACCTTGTTGTTGTCCATCATCGCCTCCTTGGCTTTGACTTCTATCGGTTTGAATGTTTAAACTAGCCTGTGTCTCACTTGTTCTTTGGCTAATGTTTGCCAAAGCTGTATCCATTTGCCCATTTGCCTTCGATATTTCCATTTTAAAATCCTTTTTAAAATTTCTTATTGCTAGTTACAAGCTTATATCGACAAATTTATAAAATTATGAACACCCTATAAAGAAAAATTTATTTTTCAATATAAAAAACAGTAAGCAAAAACTGTGCCAAAATTTTAAAAAAATCTCAACTATCTTAAAAAATTTCAAATTTATTAAAAAGATCTGGATTATTTTCTAAGATATTACGCAAGATTAAATCTTCTATCACGCTTTTAGTGCAATCTGTTTGCTTAGGCCAAGTTCTTAAATAGCCCTCAGCTTCACCCTTAGCACTTGCATCCACTCCAAGTCTTTCTTCTTTGATAAAAATATCTCTTTTAGCATCTATATTATTTACCACACGCCAAACAAGCATATAAGGGTTTTCAAGCTTATTTTCGGTATCCAAAAATACTAAAATCCTAAAATGTTTTTTAAATTCTAAAAGTTTATTAAAACTTTGTTCGATTTTTTCTTTTTTATCAAGCAAAATGCAAACTATAGGACTTTTGCTTTCTTTATAAAATTGCTTTAAATTTAAAAGCTCCACCTTAGTTTTAAAAAGTTCTAATAATTTTTTATCTTCTAAAATTTCAAGCTCTTCTACTTGTGTTTCCTTGCAAGCATCAAGTCCTGCTTTACCCCCAAAACAAGCATTAGGCGAAGCATGATCTAATTGATCGCAAATTCCTTCTGAAATTAAAATTTTCTTTGCATCAAAACGATTTAAAATATAAGGAATTAAAGCATCATAATCTTTCAAAGAAGGTGCATTTTTATCCACAAAAATTGCATGTTTAACAAAACTCATTTGCCCCACTCCCCAAAATGCATGCATGATTTGTTGTGCATGAGCGGGATATTTTGCATCGATTTTTGCTAAGATAAGATTATGAAAAACTCCATTTTCAGGCATATTATAATCAATTAAATCAGAAACTGAAGTTTGAAGCAAGGGTAAAAAAATTCTTTCGGTACCAAGCCCCATAATCTTATCTTCTAAAGGAGGCTTTCCTACAACCGTTGCTTGATAGATCGCATCTTTTTTAGTATAAATTTTTTCTACTTTCATCACAGGAAAAAGTTCAGCAGGAGTGTAAAAACCCGTATGATCTCCAAAAGGACCTTCAATTTTAAACTCTTCTAAATCCACATAACCTTCAATAACCACATCACTATCATAAGGTACAAAAATACCATTTTCACAAGGGGTAAGTTTTGCAGGAGTTTTTTTAATAAAACCATAAAGCAAAAGTTCAAAAATTCCTTTAGGTAAAGGTGCTTGAGAACACCAAATATAAAGCGGATCTCCGCCTATAGCTATACTTACAGGCATTTTTTTAAAACCAGCATTTTTGTATTCGTGATAAAAATTTGCCCCATCTTTATGAATTTGCCAATGCATTAAAAGTTCATTTTTATCGCTCATTTGCAAACGATACATTCCAAGATTATTTTGAGTTTTATCTAAATTTTGTGTATAAACTTGCCCCATAGTGATAAATTTACCCGCATCATATTCCCAAGTTTTTAGTATAGGAAGTTCTTCAAGTGAGTTTAAAATTTCATAATCATACAAGGCTTTATTTTTTTTCAGTCTTTTAGGAGGAACATTTTTAAAACTTAACAAATTCATAAAAAAATCCATTTTTGCTTTAAAACTCGTAGGAATATGAAGCTTGGTGAGTTTTGAAATTTCTTCAGCCACCTCTTCATAATCACGCCCAAAAGCTAAATTTAAAGCCTTTTCATTACAAAAAGTATTCATCAAAACAGGAAATTTATATTGTTTATTTAATTTTTTATCTATAGGATTTTTAAATAATAAAGCCTTACCTTTTTCTCCTTTTTTAGCTTCTATATAAGCTAAATGAGCGATTTCAAGATCTACATCTACAGGCTCTTCAATTACCCTTAAAAGATCATTTTCTTTTAAAATTTGAATAAATTCTTTCATAGCATGCTCTCAGCTTTTTTTAAAAGTTCTTTAGCACCTTTAGCAATAAACTCCTTAGCCAAACTCTCCCCAAAACCTTTAAAATCATTCTTTTTAATCATTCTTTTATCTTTTAAAATTTCACTTCCATCAGGAAGTCCAAGCACTGCACGCACACAAATTTCATCTCCTAAAAGCTCTGCGTTAATACCTATAGGAACTTGACAACCCCCTTCTAAAGTAGCGATAAATTCCCTTTCAATGCTTGTTTCAATCAAAGCATTTTCATCATTTAAACATTTTAAAAGTTTTAAAATTTTTTCATGATTTATACTTTCTATACCTAAAGCTCCTTGAGAGGCTGCAGGGATTAGTTCATCCTTGCTAAATTCATAAACAAAATTCACTTGCTTATCTAAGTTTAAGCGTTTAATTCCCGCCATTGCCAAAATAATCGCATCAAAATCATTATTTTTTAATTTCTCTATACGAGAATTAACATTACCGCGCAAAGAAATAATCTCTAAATCAGGTCTTAACAATAAAAGCTGCATTTTACGTCTAACACTAGTAGTGCCTATTTTTGCACCTTTTGGCAAAGAAAGAAAATCTTTATAATTTTGACTTAGCATAGCATCATTGCTTTGCTCTCTTTTACTTACCGCTGCCAAAACTAAACCTTGAGGAAAAAAACTAGGCACATCTTTTAAACTATGCACCGCCAAATGTGCTTCTTTTCTTAGCATACTTTCTTCAAGTTCTTTTGTAAAAAGTCCTTTGCCGCCAATTTTTGCCAAAGGAGAATCCAGCAAAACATCGCCTTTTGTTTTAAAACCTTCTAAAAGCACTTCAATTTGATGTGTATTTTTTAAAATTTGGGCTACATGTTCACTTTGCCAAAGAGCTAATTGACTTTTTCTTGTTGCGATAATAAGCTTCATTTTCTATCCTCTATAATTTCAACATCAATGATTTCTTCATTAGAATTTTGATACTCTTGCTTAGTGTATTGATATTTTGATTTAGTCATTATTTTCAAAGCAATACCAAAGAAAAATACAAAAATTCCAAAAACGCTTGTAATAATCCCTGGAAAAACAAGTAAAAACCCTGCGATAACAAAAGAAAATTGTGTTAACATATCCTTTAAGCCACCCATTTGAAATTCAAGCATATTTTTCCAAAAAATTCCCAATAAAACCGCACCAAAAATCATACTCAAAAGTATGAAAAATAAAAAATTACCAAAACCAAAAAACACTATAAAAAGTATACTTGCAATAATTTCAAGTACAAATAAAGGGCTTAAACTTAATTTATAATTCATAACACTTTCTTTTTAAGAATTTCCATAAGTTCATCAGTTTTTATAAGCTCTTTTATCAAACCTTCTCTTTGGATAAACTCTATTTCATTATTTTCTAATCCTTTACCAATAACTAACGCATAAGGAAAACCCATAAGTTCAAAATCATTCATTTTAACCCCAAAACGCTCATTTCTATCATCAAGCAATACCTCTAATCCAAGATTAGTTAAATCCTCATAAAGCTTATTAGCAAATTCTAAAGCCTTTTCATCTTTGAGATTTGAAACAATAATTTCAAGCACAAAAGGAGCTAAAGTTTTATTCCAAATACATCCTTTTTCATCATGACTTGCTTCAATAGCTACAGCCAACAAGCGTGAAACACCTATGCCGTAACATCCCATATAAAAAGGTTGACTTTTGCCATTTTCATCTAAAAAATTTGCATTCATCGCTTTAGAATATTTTTGTCCTAATTTAAAAATATGCCCTACTTCTATACCTTTGCTTTGTTTTAATTTTGCTCCACATTTAGCACAGCAATCCCCTTCTTTAACTTCAATCAAATCTTTAAAACGATCTTTGTTTAAATTTACAACATCAATGCCGATTAAATGATAATCTTTTTCATTCGCACCCATAATCATTTGCTTTTCGTTTTCAAGCTCAAAATCTATATAAAAATCTATATCTTTTAATCCCACAAAACCTATAAAACCAGCTACTAAACCAGCTTTTTCTAATTCTTCTTCGCTTGCATCGACTAGTTCAAGGGCATTGCAAGCATTTTGAGCCTTGATTTCTTGTAAATCATCACTTCCTCTTATAAAAAACACAACTAACTTGCTTTCATTTTCATAAATAGCTTTTTTTACCACTGCTTTAATCGTATAAAAAGCATTGATTTTAAAAAATTGTGCTAAAGAATCTATAGTTTTAATATTTGGAGTGTGAAATTTACTTGCATAATTTGCTTCGGGACGCTCATCTTGACAATTTTTTTTAGCTCTTTTTGCAGCTTCAACATTAGCCGCATAATCACAATTTTCGCAAATTAAAATATCATCTTCCCCATTTTTTGCCAAAACCATAAATTCCTTAGAACCGCTTCCACCAATAGCCCCACTATCAGCTTCAACTGCTCTAAAATCAAGTCCCATTCTTTGTAAAATTTGAGAATAAGTTTTATACATAAGCTCAAACTCACGCCCTAAATCTTCTTCATTAGCATGAAAACTATATCCATCTTTCATTAAAAATTCACGACATCTTAAAAGCCCAAATCTAGGCCTTGCTTCATCACGAAATTTAAGTCCGATTTGATATAAATGCAAAGGAAGTTGCTTATAGCTTGTGATTTTGTTTTTTACCAAAGAAAGCATAGCTTCTTCATGTGTTGGGCCTAAAACAAATTCATTTTCTTTTCTGTCTTTAAAACGCAGAAGTTCTTTTCCAAAAACATTATAACGCCCACTTTCTTGCCACAAACTTGCAGGAGTGATAAAACTAAGATTTACTTCTTGTGCTCCAGCCTTATCCATTTCTTCTTTAACTATATTTTTAATCTTATCTAAAACTCTTTTTCCTAAAGGCAAGAAATTATAAAGTCCACTGCCAATTTGTTCTACAAAACCCGCACGCGTTAAAAAAATATGACTAGGCAAACTCGCATCTTTTGGCGCTTCTTTTAAACTTGGTGCATAAAATTTAGTAAATCTCATCATTATTCTCCATATCAAATTCACATTTATATTGATTTAAACCTTCAAGATTATTTTGCAAATCAAAAACATAACGCATAGCATTAATCACTGTATCGCTTTGCATTTTACCTTGTAAATGTTTCAAATTCACAGTAGGTGTGTGTAAAAAAGCCTTAAAAACTTGATGAATCAACTTTCTAGCTTCTTCTTTATCAGATTTTTTCAAATATCCTTTTTTTAACGCAATTTCAAGTTGTTTATCTGCATATTCTTTAGCTTGCAAGCGTATGGCTTTGATAATAGGCATCAAAGCCAAATCGTTTAAATACCTAAAAAATTCACTTGTTTCACGACCTATTATCCCATAAGCCATACGAGCTTCTTGTTCTCTTAGTGCTAAATTTTTTTGAACCACAATCTCAAGATCATCTACAGCAAAAACAGATATATTTTCATTTTCATTAATATCGATATCCCTTGGAACTGCAATATCAAAAAAATACCTTTTGTAAGGAAGTTCTTCTATTAAAGAATTTGTAATAATAGCATTTGGTGCATTAGTAGCTGAGAAAAAAAACTCATATTGATTTAAATATTTTTTTAAATTTTCTAAACTATCATATTCGCTTAAAACACCAAGTCTCTCACACAAATCTTTAGCTTTTTGCAAGTCACGATTTAAAATAATCACTTTAGCACCCGCAGCAATTAAATGTTTTGCCGCAAGTTCTCCCATCTCTCCAGCTCCAATAACAACAGCTTTTTTTTGCGTTAAATCTGCAAGTTCTTTTGCTTTTGCTACAGCAACGCTAGCTACAGAAATAGGATTTTTAGAAATTTGAGTTTCATTGCGTACCTTAGCAGCACATTTAAAAGCACTATGTACCGCTCTTGAAAGGTGTACTCCGCAAAAATTATTTTTTACAGCAAAAGCAAAGGCATCTTTTAATTGTCCTGCTATCTGAGTTTCGCCGACCACCAAACTATCCAAAGAACTTGCTACAGAAAAAAGATGGTGGATTGCTCCACTATCTTCAAAAATATCAGCTTTTTCAAGCAAAATATCTTTATCCACATCACAAAGTAAAGCCAAAGATTTAACAATAAACTCCGCACAGGCCATTTTTATAAAAGCAACAATTTCAACACGATTGCAAGTACTTATAACCAAACATTCTTCAATATTTTCATGAGTGCTAATGATTTTTAAAAACTCACTTTTTTTAGCTTCATTGGAAAAGCTTAACTTTTCCCTTAAGGCAATATCTGTATTTTTATGAGTAAAAGATATACAATAATACATTAAAATTCCCTATCTATCATAGCTTTAATAATATCATTAAGCTTGTTATTATCATATTTTTCAATCGCTTTACTAGCCTTTTTTGTATAAGTTTTAGCTTCTAAAATAGCTTTTTCCAAAGCTTTTTGTTCTTCAAATTTAGTTTTTAGCCACTCTTTTTCATTTTCATTTAAATCTTTTTTAAATAAAGTCTGCAAATATATCCTATCTTGTTCTTGTAAATTTTCATAAAGATAAATATAAGGTAAGGTAGTCTTACCCTCTTTAAAATCATTCATAGCAGGTTTTCCAAGAATTTTTTCATCGCTCTTAATATCTAAAATATCATCAATCATCTGAAAAGCGAGTCCTAAATTTTTACCATATTCTGCAAAATCTTTTTCATATAATCCAGCCAAAATAGCTCCGCATCTCGCACTTGCTTCGATCAAAACAGCTGTTTTATTATAAATCATTTTCAAATAAGCTTCTTTATTGATATTAAATTTCTCTCCCAAATCAACATCCATAAGTTCGCCTATAGCAAGCTTTACAACAGCATCTGAAATAATACTTGCAAATCTAGCATCCATTTTGCTTAATTCATAAAAGGCTTTGGAATACAAAATATCGCCCAACATAAGAGCATTTTTTGTACCAAATTCAGCATTAACAGATCTTGCTCCACGTCTTAACTCACTCTCATCAATAATATCATCATGTAACAAACTAGCAAGATGTATCAATTCTATAGCTGCGCAAATTTTAAAAGCAATCTCACTCTCATCTGCGATAGCTAATAATAATTTAGAACGTAATTTTTTTCCTGATTTTACATTTGAAAGCATATTTAAAATAGGTTCATAGCCAAGCTCTTGTAAAAACTGTTTTATTAATTCATCTATTTTTTGCACTATCTTTTCCTTGTTAATTACTATTATTATTTTCTTTGCTTGTTAATGGTTTTACCTGAGATTCGTTAAAATTAATCATAGGAACAACCTGATTATTTTGCGGTGGATTTTGTAAAGCTTTTTTTCTTGGATCTAAAAATTCTACCATTAAGCGAGATTCCTTATCTTCTATATAAACCGTAAAAGTTGCCAAACCTTTATTATAAGCACTAAATTCTAAAATCAGTCTTGCTCTATCAATATGTGGATTAGTATAATCAGGTATTAAAGTTTGAGTTACCCAATCCAAATTTCTTCTTAAACTCATCACAAATTGACGCGGATATTTGCGAAATTTCGAATGTACGATGATATTAGTATTATCAAACAAAGTCCAATAAAAATCAAAATTTTGCACCTTATCTTCATAGCCTATTTCTTTAATCTGCACACTAGCTCTCTCATCTTTTTTAAGTATAAATTTATAAGTATAATCAAAAGTTGGTTCAGATGCTAAAACATTGCTAAAAATAAAAAAAATACAAATTAAACAAGGGCTTATTTTAAACAATTTTAGCCTTCGTGTCCTAAAATTTTTGCGCCTAATTCTATATAAATATCATTTTGCCTTTCTTCTATAAAATCACCATTTTCTAATATGAAATTTTTTACATCCATTTCTGTTAAACCTTGTTTTTCTAAAAGTTCTACCATGGCAATATGATCAGCAAAAAATTCCTCAAAAACTTTTTCTAAGGCTCCTAAATTTCCATTTTGTATAATTTCTATAAATTTTTCTTTTGGAGTTTTATTAAACATTTCATCAAAAAAATCCATTAATTTTCCTTGAAAATATAAGTTTTTGATTATAAAATTTTAATCGTTAAAAGTAGCTAAATTAAAATAATTAAAATTTAAATTTTATTTGCAATATGTAAAATTTTAGAAGTTAAATTCCGCATGGTGCGGAATTTATTATGAATGTGGTTTTGCTTGAGTAGCGTATTTTACACCCAGATCAAAAGCCTTAGCATTTGCATCACGAGTTTTTGCAGGAACCATATGAAGCATAGTTTCCTTTAAAACATCTAAATCTATACATTTGCTCATATAAGCAGCAATTGCAAGTGCTACAACTGATTGAGTAGCCACATTTCCTACCTCATCTTTAGCTATGGTAATAATAGGAATTTCAAAAATTTGCCATTTTTTATAATCTTCACTTTCAGGATGCACCAAATTTGGCTCTACAACTATGATGCCTCCTTCTTTTACACCCCCACGAAAACCTTTATAGCCCTTATCTGCAGTCGAAAGCATAAAGTCTATCTCCCCTTCTACAGCATAAGGAAATAAAATTTCTTTATCATCAATGATAATATCCACTTTAGTAGGACCGCCACGTACTTGTGAAGTATAAGTTGAAGCCTTAAAAGCTTGACGGCCTTCTTTAATGGCTGCTTCTGCTAAAATTTCTCCTGCAGTGATAACACCTTGTCCGCCTTCACCGCCAAATCTTAATTGATATTTCATTTTAAAGCTCCTAAATCCACCATTCTTTTTTCTTTGGCTGCACGACGTACTTCTTCATAAGCGCGGCAGTATTCTGGCTGAGAATTATCTTCATGTAAAATTCCTGTTGGAAATTTATCTTTTCTTTCTTCAAAATCCATGCTTTCAAATTTAGCTTTATCCACAACGCGATTTTTAATCCAATCAAGCATAGCTACAGCTTCGCCCATTTTGTTTTTTCTACCTAGATTGATATGACAATTTGAAAAAACATCTACAAAACTATAACCCTTATGCGCTAAAGCCTTATAAATTAAATTTTCAAGCTTATTAGCTTCGATCACATTACCCCTTGCCACAAAAGAAGCTCCTGCAGCTTTAGTTAATTCACACGCATCAAAATTTGGATCAATATTTCCAAATTGAGCTGTTACTGTATAAAAACCTTTTGGAGTAGTTGGACTTGTTTGAGAATTCGTAAGTCCATAGATAAAATTATTAATCACAATATGTGTTAAATCAATATTTCTACGACAACCATGTATAGTATGATTTCCACCAATTGCCAAAGTATCCCCATCTCCACTTACCACAATAACATGTTTACTAGGATTGGCTAATTTAATACCTGTTGCATAAGCTATAGCTCTACCATGAGTTGTATGAACTGTATTGCAATTTACATAAGAACTCATTCTACCACTACAACCTATACCCGAAACAAGACAAACATCATCCATATTCCAACCAAGTTTTTCTATTGCACGGATAATACATTTTAAAACAACACCATCGCCACATCCCCAGCACCACTGAGTAGGCATTTTATCTACTCTTAGATATTCATCATAATTAAAAGCCATTTATATATTCTCCTTTACCTTAGCAATAATTTCACTTGGAGTGATAGGACGACCATTTGCACGGTGCAAGCTAATAAAATCGCGACGCGAAGTTACTCTTTCAATCTCTTCAAGATATTGTCCCATATTAAGCTCGCTTACCATTACTTTTTTAAATTTGCTTACAACTTCAGCAATTTTTTTCTCAGCCACTGGATAAAGAGTAATTGGACGGAAAAGTCCCACTTTAATCCCTTGCTCTCTTAATCTTTGTATAGCTTCTTTTGCTGAACGACTTACGCTTCCATAAGCAATGATTAAAAATTCAGCATCATCAAGCATATATTCTTCATAAGTGCAAATATCTTCTTGATTGTTTTTAATTTTACCTATGAGTCTTTCCATATTTTTTTTCACTATGACTCCATCTTCAGTTGGAAAACCTATGTCTCCATGATGAAGTCCCGTAACATGATAACGATAACCTGTAAAGAAAGGATTTAAAGTTGCAGGCTCATTTTCTCCTGCTGCATAAGGCTTGTAATCCTTTTTATCTCCTTCAAATTTTTTGCGGTTATAAATTTTAATATCTTTTAAATCAGGTAAAACTGCTTTACCATTCATGTGCCCTACAGTTTCATCCATAAGTAAAAATACAGGAGTCATATATTTTTCAGCTAAATTAAATGCTCTAATGGTTTCTGTATAAGCTTCTTGAAGACTTGCAGGAGCAATAGCAATGCTTGCAAAATCCCCATGAGTTGGAGCTTTAGCCTGAAACAAATCTCCTTGTGCTACACGGGTTGGAAGACCTGTTGAAGGACCACCTCTCATAACATTTACAATCACAAGTGGAATTTCGGCAATAAATGCAAGTCCTATTTGCTCTGCTTTTAAAGAAATTCCAGGACCGCTACTTGCAGTCATGGATTTTACTCCACTCATTGCCGCACCAATAGCCACACTAATACCTGAAATTTCATCTTCCATTTGTATAAAAGTTCCATCATTTGCAGGAAGCATATGACTTAGCTCGTGAGCTATCTCACTACTAGGGGTAATAGGATAGCCTCCAAAAAATTTACATCCACAATCAATCGCAGCTTTGGCGATTAAAACATTACCTGTTGCTATAACTTCTCTCATTATTTTTCCTATGTTAATTTTTTGTATTTGTTATTTTTTACGGCTACAGCTCTATCTTTAGACTCAGCAGTAAGTTTAGCAAATTTAAATTCATCTCTTTTTGCCACCATAATAGCAAAATCAGGGCAATGTGTCTCACACTCGGTACAGCCTATACAGGATTCAGGGTGTACCACCTCTATCATTTGTCCTAAAACCGCATGCACATCATCGCGCATAGCTAAAACCCCAGCGGGGCAATAGCTAACACAAATATTGCATGCTTTGCATCTATGCTCATCTACCCAAACAGGGGTATCTTTTGGAGCTGTCATACTCATGTTTTTCCTTTATCAACCTAATATTTTTTGAATTTCTTCACCAATTAAAGCCGGAGAATCCACCACATGAATTCCGTAACTTTTCAAAGCTTCTTTTTTAGCCACAGCACTTTCATCAGCACTTCCTACTATGGCACCTGCATGCCCCATTCTTTTACCTTTTGGAGCAGTTGCACCTGCAATGAATGCTACCACAGGTTTGCTAATATTTTCTTTAATAAATTTAGCCGCTTCCACTTCCAAACTACCACCAATTTCACCTATCATTACAATAGCTTTAGTTTCATCATCTTTTTGGAATTCACTTAAAAGTTCTTTATAAGCAAGACCTATGATAGGATCACCGCCAATTCCTACTGCAGTAGAAATTCCATAACCACCTTCAACTACCTGATTAGCAGCTTCATAAGTTAAAGTTCCACTTTTTGAAATAAGCCCCACGCAACCTTTTTTAAAAATAAAACCTGGCATAATTCCTAATTTGCATTCTTCAGAAGTGATAATACCTGGACAATTTGGTCCAATGATTTTCATACCCTTTTTATTAGCATATTGCTTAGCAAACATCATATCCTTTACAGGTGTATGCTCTGTGATTACAACTGCAAGCTTAATACCCGCATCGGCTGCTTCAATCACGCTATCACCCACAGCAAAAGCAGGTACAAAGATCAAGCTCACGTCAGCCTTTGTTGCTTTAACCGCATCTGCAACGGTATCAAAAACTGGTTTACCTAAATGAGTTTGTCCGCCTTTATGAGGGGTGACACCTCCAACTATATTTGTACCATAAGCCATGCATTGCTCAGCGTGAAAAGTTGCTTCTTTACCCGTAAAACCTTGAACTATTACTTTTGTATTTTTATTAACCAATATACTCATTTTCTATCCTTATCCTACTAAACTTTTTACAAGCTCTGCACCGTTTTTAAGATTGGTTGCTGCTTTGATATTTTTAAGATTTGAATTATCTAAAATTGTCTTTGCTTCTGCTGCGTTAGTGCCATCAAGACGCACTACAATTGGAATATTTACCTCAACATTCTTAGTAGCTTCTAAAATTCCATTTGCTATCCTATCACAACGAACAATGCCACCAAAGATATTAATAAATATAACTTTTACATTTTTATCTCTTAAAATAATTTCAAAAGCCTTTGCAACAGTTTCAGGAGAAGCTCCCCCACCTACATCTAAGAAATTTGCAGGTTTTGCACCACTATAATTAATAATATCCATAGTTGCCATTGCTAGACCCGCGCCATTTACCATACAAGCTACATCTCCATCTAATTTCACATAGCTTAAGCCAAATTCAGCCGCTTCTCTTTCAGCAGGATTTTCTTCGGTAATATCTCTAAGTTCAGCAATTTCAGGATGACGATAAAGTGCACTATCATCAAAACTGCATTTTGCATCAAGAGCATAAAAATCTCCTTCTGCAGTTTTAATTAAAGGATTGATTTCAAGCATATTCATATCTTTATCCATGTAAAGCTTATAAAGTTTAGCTATCATAGAAATGAGTTTTTTGCCTTCATCTTTATCAAGTCCTAAAACTCTCGCTACTTCAAGTCCATGAAACATTTTAAATCCAATTTGTGGATCAATACCTACTTTTGCAATTTTTTCAGGGCTTTCTTTGGCTACTTTTTCTATATCCATCCCTCCTTCACTTGAAGCGATAATGGTAATTTGCTCTGCCATTCTATTAAATAAAATAGCCAAATAATACTCTTTTACTATATTAGCACCACTTTCTATATAAAGTTTTTGTACAAGCTTACCTTCAGGTCCTGTTTGATGAGTTACTAAATTCATTCCTAAAATTTTACTTGCGTAATCTTTTACCTCATCTAAATTCTTAGCGATTTTAACACCACCACCAAGACCACGGCCTCCTGCGTGAATTTGAGCTTTAACTGCCCAAACACTACCGCCTAATTCTTTAGCATTAGCCACAGCTTCATCTACGCTAAATGCAACTTTTCCCTTTAAGGTAGGGATGCCATTGTCTGCAAAAATTGCTTTTGCTTGATACTCATGTATGTTCATTTATTCTCCTTTATATTGATATTTGATTAAAGATTTTTCTAATTTGTCTTTTTCTTGCAAACTAAGATCTAATCTCATGATTTCAATCACACCTTCAAGTCCTAATCTTGCCATAACTCCCAAGGCTTTGTTTTGCACTCCAAATTCTCCATGTAAAATCACACTCATAGGTAAAAACTCGCCACTTCTTATGGACTCAAGCATTCTTATGCAAGCACTAGCAGGGGCTAAATAAGCTGAAGTTTTAAGATGTTTAATTACTTTAGCTCCACCTGTTTTAACTTCATTTTCCAAATCATCAAATTCTTCTTCATTTAAAAATTCGCTTATATTTTTATTTTTAACACTTGCGTAAGATTTTACCAAAACCATATCATCATTATGAAAACCAATAAGTCTTGTATCCACGCTTGACATCTTGACCTTAAGTTTTTTGGCAAGCTCGTACTTAAATCTTGCATTGTCTAAAACTCCTGCCATGGCTATAATTTTCTTTGATGAAAAAATTCCGCTTTCATAAAGAGTATTAAGTAGAAAATCCACAGGATTAGTTAAAATAATAAAAAGCGGATCTTCTGTAAAATCTTTAATTTTTTTAGCACAATCAAGCATAATGCTTGTATTTAACTGAAGCAATTCTTCTCTACTTTGCCCATCTTTTCTAGCAAAACCTGCGCTAAAAAGCACTATATCTGAATTTTTAGTATGAGTATAATCTTTAGTGCAAAGTAAATCTATATTTAAATTTAAAGCAGCTATGCTTTGAGTAAGCTCTAGTTCTTTTGCATAAAGTAAATCCTCATTGATATCTACTAAAACAATTTCATTTGCTATCTCTCTTAAAATCAAAGCATAAGCTACGCTTGAGCCTACATTACCAGCCCCTATAACAGTAATTTTCATCTTTGTCCTATTTTTTCTAAAATAGCGTTAAAAGTTGCACTTGGACGCATGATTTTATTTGCTTTTTCATCATCAAATTTATAATATCCACCCAAATCCACTTTCACACCTTGTGCATCATTAAATTCGGCTCTGATTTTTTCTTCATTAGAAGAAAGCTCTAGGGCAATATCTTTAAAAAAGCTTTGAAGCTCCATATCACTTGCTTGTCTTGCTAAATGATTTGCAAAATACATTGCTAAATAAAAATGACTTGTTCTATTATCATCTTCTTTAACTTTTCTTGATGGAGCTTTATTATTTTCAAGCCATTCGCCTATAGCCTCATCAAGACATTCTGCCAAAACCTTAGCTTTATGATTACTACACTTATTTGCATAAAATTCCAAACTTGCTTGCAAAGCCAAAAATTCACCCAAACTATCCCAACGCAGATGATTTTCTTCGACTAATTGTTCTACTTGTTTAGGCGCTGAACCCCCTGCTCCTGTTTCAAACATAGCTCCACCCTTTAACATAGGCACAACAGAAAGCATTTTTGCACTTGTTCCAAGCTCTAAAATAGGAAAAAGATCGGTTAAATAATCCCTTAAAACATTACCCGTGATAGAAATAACATCTTTACCTTCTCGGATTAACTCTAAACTTCTTAAACAAGCTTCTTTTGGAGCTAAAATGGCTATATTTCTACCCTTTTCTTTTAAACGATTTTGTACCAAAGTTATCATGATTTTATTACTAGCTCTTTTGCTATCTAACCAAAAAATAGCTTCGGCTCCACTAAGTTCTGATCTTTCTATACCTAAATCAATCCAATTTAGCACCGCATCAAATTTAGCCTGATTGACTCTATAAATATCACCTTTTCTAACCTTATGCTCTAATAAAACTTTACCGTTAGAAACTATTTTAAAAGTTCCTTCTTCTTTAGCCACAAAGGTTTTATCGTGCGAGCCATATTCTTGAGCCTTTTTAGCCATTAAACCTACATTAGATACACTGCCAAGTTTTGAAGGATTTAAAGTACCATTTTTATGCAAATCTTCAATAACCGCCTCATAAATAGTTGCGTAAGTTTGATCAGGAATTACGGCATTTGTGTCCTTTTCCTTACCTTCCTTATCCCACAATCTTGCGCCATTTTTAAGCATTGCAGGCATAGAAGCATCAACGATAACATCGCTTGGAACATGAAGATTTGTGATGCCTTTATCTGAATTTACCATAGAAATATCTGCAGATTTAGCTAAAATTTCATTGTATTTTTTTAAAATTTCATCTTTTTTGCTTGAATTTTCGATCTTACTTAAAAGCTCACTTAAACCATTATTTGGATTAATACCTAATTTTTCAAATTCATCTTGAAATTCGATAAATAATTCTTTAAAAAATACTTTTACCGCATAGCCAAAAAGTATAGGATCACTTACTTTCATCATTGTAGCTTTTAAATGCAAAGAAAAAAGCACATCATCATCTTTGCTTGCTTTAATTTCTTTTGCATAAAATTCCTGAAGTTTTTGCACATCCATAAAAGTAGCGTCTAAAATTTCATTTTTTTCAAGTTTTAAGCCCTCTTTTAAAATTTCATTTTTACCATCAACGCTTGTAAATTCTATATTAGCCACACAATCTTGATCGATTAAAACCGCTTTTTCATTAGAGAAAAAATCCCCTTCTTTCATGTAAGAAACACGAGTTTTTGAGTTTGGATTAAACTCAACCACACGATAAGGATTGTTTTTTGCATAGTCTTTTACCGCTTTTGTTGAACGACGATCTGAATTTCCTTGTCTTAATACAGGATTAACCGCTGAACCTAAAACTTTTTGATATTTTGTTTTAATTTGCAATTCTTCATCATTTTTTGGCTCATCTGGGTAATTTGGTAACATATAACCCTTATCTTGCAATTCTTTAATCGCCGCCTTAAGCTGAGGAATAGAAGCTGAAATATTTGGGGTTTTAATAAGATTTGCATCCGATCTTTTGACAAGCTCGCCTAAAAGCTCTAAAGCATCTTCACATCTTTGTTCCTCTTTTAAATACTCACTAAAAGTAGCTAAAATCCTTCCAGATAAAGAAATATCCGAGGTTTTTACTCCTATATACGCCCTACTTAAAAAAGCTTTCACTATAGGCAAAAACGAATAAGTCGCAAGAGCTGGGGACTCATCTGTTAAGGTATAAGTAATTTGCATTTTTAGTCCTTTAAAATACTTATTTTTATTTTCATTTTTAAGTATATTACAAATAAAAAAAAATGCAAGAGTAAGTTTAAAGTTTGTTTTAGTTTTCAAACAAACTTTAAATATTTTTAATTAAGTAAATTAGCAGGAAGTTGTATGATATTTTTAATAAGATTAAAAGGGGTTTTTAGAGTATCTGTTAAAATTTCGGTATGAAATTTAGGATCATCTATACTTCCATCTATTTTTAAGTTTGTGCTAATTTCTTGATTTTTACCTAAAATTACATAATTTAAAATTGGAACCTTGGATATAGCTTCTGAAGCTGATTTTAAAGTTTTAAGCTCTAAACTAAAATCCACTGTATTTAATCTTAAATTTGCTGATCCTAAACCATATATATCTACACTATCGCCATTTAAATTAATAGCTGAAACACTTAAAAGATCTTTTTTTCTATTAAAAATAATCTTTCCATCATGCAAGCTTAAACCTTTTTGATTAAAAGTTGGAGATTTAAACATCAATAAACTTGGTACAGTATCGATAAAGGAAATAAGCTGATTTACACCTTTTAAATCCTTCACATAAGTGTTTTTAAAATCGATCTGTCCATCAAAATACTCCAATCCACTTCCTTTTATACTTAAGTTAAACACTCCATCTTGAACAGCTTGTTTTTGTAAAAACTCATTTAAATAATTATCATCAATATTGCTAACGTTTAAATTTAAATCATTAGAAGAATAATAAAGATCAAATTTTGCATTTCCTCTAGAACCTTTAAGATCCAAAGCATCGCCTTTTAAATCAGCCTCTACCCTATCAAAAGCCAAAGTTTTATTAGAATCTGGCAAAATTAAAGCTACATTTGCTCCACCAAAACTAATATTTTGGGTATTAGTAGAAATATCAAATGTTGAATTTGAAGAGTTGGAACCTTTTCTATAAATATAACTTAAATTTTTCAAATGAATTTCTTTATTATCAGAACTTATTTTAGCACTTGCTGTATCACTTTGAGTATGAATTTCCATAATGCCCTTATTTTTTACAATATCAAAGCTATCATTTTCATAAGGAGTTTGACCGTTAATAAGTAAATTATTTTTAAAATAAGCATCATTAACGCTTGCATTAAAATCTTCAAAATTTAAAGTTTTATAATAAACATTTTTAGCATCGATAAACCCAAACTTTTTAAGCAATGGAGAAAATGAAAATAAAATCTTAGGATTACTAAGATTAGCCTCAAGTCCATCTTTAAAATTTAAAATCAAATTCCACTGAGGAATGCTAATGTTAACATTTTGCGAATAATCTAATTTTACTTCTACATTTTGATTTTTTAAATCTAAAAGCTCCCCATTGTCAAAATAAAGCCTTGAAATCTGAGTATTGAAATTTCCTTGCTGTTTTTGTAAGTCAAATTTAGCATTAAAATCAGCTTTTAAAAAGCCATTTTCAACACTAGCATTTTCTATATTTAAATTATTTTGATTTAATTTTACAAATGCTTTTGTAAAATTAAAATCAGCCAAAGAAATACTAGCATTCTCTAAAGCTAAAATACCACTATAAGAAATTTCACCCTTATCATGAAAATCAATTTTAAGCTCTAAATCACTTTTAATTTTTCCGCTTTTTTGATAAAAAGGTAATGAAAAATGATAATCTTCCAAAGCTTTAGCAAGTTTTTCATCAAATTTTAGATTATTAGACTTAATGCGCAAATAAATCCCAGCTTTTTTTTCATCAAATAAATCATATAGATAAACCTTACTAGAACTTAAATCAGCACCATTATAGAAAGCTTTATTAAAGACAAAATCAAGCTTTTGTTTGTTTAAATTTAAATCGAGTTTTGGAATTTCAATAGCATTCATTTTATCATCCAAGCGAACTTTGACATTATTAACATAACCTGATGCGCTAATATTGTCTAAATAATAATTATTTTTAGTAAAATCTATAAAGCCCTGCAAATAATCTAAATGATAAAATTCTCCCTTAGCCCTATATGCCATCCAAAGATTTAAACTCTGTGGAAGTTCTATTCTTTTATTAACTCTTTTAAAAATTTCCGTAATATTTCTAATATTTAAATCTTCTATTTTATAAGCTAAATTTTTATCTTTGTAAGAGATGCTTGCGTTAAAGTCAAGCAATTCTCCACTTGCTCTACCTTGAAAATAATAAAACTCGCTCTTAGTATTGATACTTAAATTTCCATCAATATTTAAATCATAATCTTTTAATAAAAGTTTTTTAATACCAGCTATAAGTTCTTTATTTTGACGCTGTAATGTTAATTTTAAAAACAATAAATCATTATCTATAAAAAATTCATTATCTTTAAATAAAATACGCACATGATTATCTTTTATATTTAAATTTTGTATATCAATCTCTTCAACAAAAGTATATAGATATTTTAAATTTTTTGTTATTTTTAAAATCTCTGTTGAAGCATTATCAGAAGAGTGAGTTTGTGATGAAATTTCGGAATTTTGAGTCTCATTTATAGTGATATTTTTTGCTCGTACAATTAATTTTTTATCTAATTTAATATATAATTGTTCTAATTTTAAAAAATCAAATTGGATACTAGAGATGACAATCCCATTTTTAAGCACTATAAACAAAGTTAATATAAGCACAACAAAAAATACAACAATATATAAAATTTTCTTTTTCATACGCAACTTCTTTTTGATATTTATTTTGGGGATTTTTTATTATCTAACTCAGCCTTTAAAAAGCAATTCTGTGGTATTTATTCCCCAAGGTTCAATTTCTCAAATTATAACATATTTAAAGCAAAATAAATATCAGATGAGTAGTATTGATAAATATATTTTATTTTTTTTAGGACACCCTCAATCAGGCTGGATCAACATAGGTACAAAAGATTTAAATAGGGCTGAATTTCTACATAAACTCACTATTGCTAAAGCAGCGCTTCAAACCATTACTCTTATCCCAGGAGAAACAAGCGTAATCTTTTTAGAACAAGCAGCCAAACAACTTGGACTTGATAAAGATATGCTTTTAAAAGAATTTCAAGCTCAAGCTCCTTATGATGAAGGAGTTTTTTTACCAGAAACTTATAAAATCCCAAAAGGCATTACAGAAAATCTACTCATTCAAATGCTTTTAAACCATGCTGAAATTTCCAATAAAAAAACTTCTGAGAAAATTTTTGGGGATTATAATCCAAAAAAATGGCACCAATATATCATCATCGCTTCTGTAATACAAAAAGAAGCTGCCAATGAAAATGAAATGCCTATAGTTGCAAGCGTAATTTATAATCGACTTAAAAAAGGTATGAAGCTTCAAATGGATGGAACTTTAAATTATGGAATTTACTCCCATGTAAAAGTTACCCCACAAAGAATAAGACAAGATAATAGCTCTTATAATACCTATAAATTTACAGGATTGCCTAAAGAAGCGGTTTGTAATGTTTCTTTAGCTGCTATTCGTGCAGCTATTTTTCCTTTAAAGACAGATTATTTATATTTTGTGCGTGATAAAAATACTGGAGTTCATATTTTTAACACAAATATAGATGATCACAATAAAGCCATAAATTTACAAAAAGGAAAATAATTTTGATATTTTTATGCAAAATAGTTAAATTGGAACAGTATTTGCTTGTTAATATTAAAAATTATAAAAAGGATAAAAAATGATTAACCCATTTAAGTCAAAAGAACTAGTCACTGGTGCTTTAGCGGGTAGAAATCTAAGAAATCAACTCATCAATGCCAATCTTGCAAATGTTGATACTCCTTTTTATAAAGCAAGAGATATTGAATTTGAAACAGCTTTGGTAAATCGTGCAAATGAAATTTTTAAAAAAAATGATAATAAAGAATTGCAATTAGCCATAACCGAAGAAGGACATCAAAAACCTTGGAAATTTCCAGATCCTAGTAAATCTACTATTTACTTAAGAGACGGACATTTAGCAAGAAATGATGCAAATACTGTTGATCTAGATGTAGAAACCACAGAAATGAGCAAAAATACAGTTATGATAACAGCTCTTGATGGAGTTTTAAGAAGACAAAGCAATATCTTTAGTTCTATACTTGACGCAAGCTCTAAATTAAGTTAAAGGTAAATTATGGCATACTTAAGTGATTTTGATATTAGTGGTTATGGTTTAAGTGCTCAACGTTTTAGAATGAATGTTATTAGCTCTAATATAGCTAATGCAAACACTACAAGAACAGCTGAGGGTGGGCCTTATAGAAGACGCGAAGTGATCTTTAAAGCAACAGATTTTGATAAGCTTTTAAATGAGCAAATTAACAAAGATAATAATTTTTTAAAATATGAAAATCCTTTAAATGATCCAAGTTCGCCAGAAGAAGCTAAACCTGCTATTCAAAGTGTTGTAGTGGATAAAGTGGTCAGAGATGACAAAGATTTTCGCATGAAGTATGATCCAAGCCATCCTGATGCAAATGCTGAAGGTTATGTAGCGTATCCAAATGTAAATCCTGTTATTGAAATGGCAGATTTGATTGAAGCTACAAGAGCTTATCAAGCGAATGTAAGTGCTTTTACAAGTGCAAAAACTATAGCTCAAAGTGCGATTGATTTATTAAGAGGATAATAAAAAATGAACAATATTAATGATTTAAGATTAAATAATAATATTTCAAATACCAACAAAAGTCAAAATTCCACAGGAATTGGTGATGAATTTGCCAAGATGCTTAAAAATGAAATCGATGATTTAAATAAAGCACAAGAAAGTGGAGAAGCTGCAATGACAGACATTGCCACAGGACAAGTAAAAGATCTGCATCAAGCAGCTATAGCTATCACTAAAGCTGAAAGCAGTATGAAATTTATGCTAGAAGTAAGAAATAAAGCGATCAGTGCTTATAAAGAAATCACAAGAACTCAAATTTAAACCCTAATGCAAGAATATAAAAAAAATAGGGTTTCAAAAGTTGCCTTTGCCTACTGCATGGCACTTTTGTTTATGATTATTTTTATCAGCTCTACTTTTTTTCTTACATCAAAACGTCATATACCTAACACTGAAAAAGATCAATACGCTCTTGCTCTAAGAGGATCGATTATAACTAAAGATAATTTTACTATCACAAGTTCTAAACAAATTTATCGTGCTGAAATTGATCTTAGAAGTATCAACAAAGATAAATTTGATCTATTTTTAAAGCTTTTTCAAATTTATAGTGGGATAAGTAACGATCAAATAGCAGATATTAAAAAAAGAATGCAAAATCAAAAAAAACGTTCTTATAATTTTATTCTTTTACAAAACTTAGATTCCAAGCAAGCAAGCTACCTTAAAGACCTTGCTAAAAAACTTTATATACAAGGCTTTTTCAAAGCTTTTACAAATAATTCTGGAAGAGTTGAAACAAGAGGATTAAATATCATCGAACATGAAGAAGATAGAATTTACATGTCAAAAGATTCTTTTACTCCTATTATCGGTTATACTAAAATGATATTAGATCCAGAAAGTGGAATTTTAAAAAATATAGGAGTTAAAGGTTTAGAAAAATACTACGATGAATGTCTAAGTCCTGTTCAAAATGAAAAAATTCAAGGACTTAAAGATATAGGTGGAAATATTATTTTAAATCTAAATTCACTACAACAAAAAAAGATCAATGGTTGTGATTTATATTTAAATCTTTCTTTGAAACTACAAAAAAGCATAGAAAAAGCCATAGATCAAAGAAATGAGGATTTAAAAGCCAATGAAATCATCGTTGGGGTAATGGAAAGCAAAACAGGAAGAATTTTAGCTTTAGCAAGCTCAAGGCGCTATGACCCGCAAAATCGTGGAAAAGATTTATCAGTTCTTAATGCAAGCGCTATAGAATACGGCTATGAAGCAGGTTCTGTTATCAAACCTTTTATCTTTACAACAGCCTTAAGACTTGGTAAAATAAAAATGGATGAAGTGATTAATACTTATGGCGGTTCTTATAAGCTAGGACGTTTCACCATCAAAGACGATCACAAAATGGACAAAATGACTATGGAGGAAGTTATAAGATATTCTTCAAATATAGGCATGATACAAATTGCTAAAAGACTTAACAATATAGAAATCGTATCAGGACTTAAAATATTTAAATTTGGCGAAAAAAGTGGTATTGACCTACCCTATGAACAAAAAGGAGAAATTCCAAATCCTAAGCGCTTAAGAGATATAGAAAAATCTGTTTTAAGTTATGGTTATGGACTTAAAACAACCTTTATACAACTCCTTGCAGCTTATAATGTTTTCAACAATGATGGGTTTTATATCACACCGCGTTTAGCTGAAAAATTCTATCAAAATGGACGCTTTACAAATCTTGATAATGATGTAAAAAAAGAAAAAATTCTTTCTAGCGAAGCCACTAAAACGATGCAAAATGTTCTTATAAATGTTATAGAAAAAGGAACAGGAAAAAAGGCAATTACACAAGGTATTATTGCAGGAGGTAAAACAGGAACGGCAAGAATAGCCGAAAGACAAGGTTACACCTCAAATCGCTACAATGCATCCTTTTTTGGTTTTGCAAATGATTTAAATCACGCCTATACCATAGGAGTTCTCGTAAGACATCCTACTAAACCTTATAGTTATTATGCTGCACAAAGTGCTTTGCCTATGTTTAAAGATGTTGTTGATATTTTAATCAATGAAGAATTTCTAACGCCTATACAAGACAATAACCAAACTAACACAAACAACTAGTTAGTTTGATATATCTTTAGAAAATATCACCTCAACAGCACCTATAAGTTCTTCAGCAATCTTAGCAGCAAAAGTTGTATCATTAAGTATTGAAATTCCTTCAGCTGTTGTGATTTTTCTTACTGAAATAAGATGTTCAACATTGCTCAAGGTTAAAGTATCGATTTCTTTTAAAATTTCTTTTCCTTTTTGAAGATTTTTAATAATCAAATAAAGCTTTTCACGATCTTCAACCACTCTAAGCTCTTCGATACTTCTTAAAAGCTCTCCTAAATTCGATCTAATTTTATTATACTCTAAAGCCAAAAATTCATTAGAAGAACTAGAATATTTCTTAATATTTGCTTGGATAATTTTTAAATTTTTAGTTGTTTCGACTAAATTTTTAGCTGCCATCTTAAAGGTAAAAATTTTATGATTCTTTGTTTCATCGTTAATATAAACTTGTGCTTTAGTTGAAAAATCAATAATAGCTTCAAAAAGAACCTTTATCCTAGTTTGATACAAATAGTCCAAATCCACATTTTTACTAAACCACCTTTTATTTTCTAAAATTTCTTTAAAACTTTTATCACTTTGTATATCTTTACGACTAAAACCTATAGCATGAGCAACAATTGCATAGGTATTGTTATAAAGATGCTCGCTTTCTTTCCTTAAAGCTTCGATGGCTGTGTCGCTAAACTTAACCAAACTACTATCAAGATATAAAGGTTTGTCTTTATTCTTATCTTTAGGAGCTTTTACTATCTTATTTAAAAAAAGAACAATTTGAGGAGTAAAGAATGAAAAAAGCACAACACCAATTAAATTAAACAAAGTGTGAAATAATGCTACTTTCAAAGCTATATCTTCTATGTTTAATATAATGGATAAAAAATTAAGAAAATGTATAAAATAAGGAAAAATAAGCACTATTAAAAAAGCTATACCAAAATTAAAAATACAATTTGCAAACGCTAATTTCTTTCCTTCAATATTGGTACTTAAAGAAGCTAAAACAGCCGTTACAACCCCTCCAACACTAGTACCTAAAGTTGCTGCTAAGGAATTTTCCAAACTGATTTGTCCAGCAAGTAAAGCAGCAACAATAATAGCCATTGTAGCTGTGCTTGATTGTATAACTCCTGTAAGCAAAGCACCTAATCCTAAAAAAACAAAAACTCCTTTAAAACCAGCAAAATCAAAGCGAGAAAGATCAATTATATGTTTAAAATTTTCAAAACCACTTTTAATATAATCCACACCCAAAAAGAAAAATCCTATACCAATAAAAATATTACCCAAACCCTTTAATACACTATCTTTTTGAAAGAAAAATAATACTCCAATAATCAAAAGTGGGATAGCTAACATTGAAATTTTAATATTTGTCAAACCAACAATCAGCCAAGAACTTGCCGTATTTCCTAAATTTGCTCCAAAAATAATCCCTATGCCCGCACCTAAAGAAATAAGCCCTGCACTCAAAAAAGAAATCGTAATAATAGAAACTAAAGTTGAAGATTGCATAATTAAAGTACTTAAAGTACCAAAAAGTATACTTTTTATCTTTGTATCAGTTGACTTTGCTAAAATTTTTTCAAGCAAACCACCACTAAAAGCTTTAAAACCTATACCTAAATTAGTCATTCCAATAAGAAGTATTGCCACTCCTGCTAAAAGATTGGCAAGCTCGTCATAACGAATTAAAATAAAAATCAGAACTAAAGCAAAAATGCTCCATGAAATAAATTTAAAATATTTTAAAGAATTTCTTTCCTCTTGCAATACCTAACCTTTTAATTTTTCAAATTCATTCATCAGAAATTCCCTCAAATTTTCAGCTTCTTCTTCCCCTTTTTCTAGATACTCAAGTAATAAATTTTCTAATTCTTTTAAAAAAGAAAAAAGTTCATTTTGCCAGATACTATCGCTTTTATTACTCAAATTCATGGTTTGTATGAAAGTCAGCTCCCTGCTTAAATCCCCAAGTTTTTCTAAAAATTCATCTTTTTGATCAGAAATTTTTAATGCTAAATTAGTATTTTGGATATTTTCTTTAAATTCTCTGATTTTTTCATCGATTAAATCACAAAATTTCGGATAAATATCCATTTTAATAGGCTCTAAAAGAGTTCGCTCATCTATATTTAAAGTAAGCTTTTTAACAGCAAAATAAAGAGCTAAAAAAGACAAAGCTGCTATGAGTAAATAAATTCCTAGCATTAATAACCCTTAAGGGCTAGCATGCCGCCATCTAAATTAATGCTTTCAAGTCCCAATTTTTCGGCTATAAATTCAGCTGCAACCATGCTTCTATGACCACTACGACAAATAAAAGCAAGTTTTTTATTTTCATCTCTTTTACTTTGAAATTCATCTAAAAATTTAGCATTTAAAAGCCCTTTATTATCATATAAAGCCACACATTGCGCATTAGGTAAAATACCTTCTTCCCATTCTAAAGGAGTGCGCACATCAAAAATTTGATATGCGTTTAAATCTTGCTTTGTCCAAAGACTTGCAGGGATATTCTCTATCATGAAAAAGCCTTGTTGATGATTTTTGTAAGGCTTGCATTAAATTCAGCAGGATTATCCACGCCCATACCTTCGCTTAGTTTTGCCATATTTAAAACTAGGGTTGCTATATCTGCGCTAAAGGTTTCGTTGTTTTTAAGACCTGTAAAAATAGCGTGTTTTGGATTGATTTCTAAAATAGGTTTGAAATTTTGCTCTTGACCCATTTGTTTTAAGAGTTGCTGCATAGCAAAATCAGGTTTATTTTTATCATAAACTATACAACTTGGGCTATCTTTTAAACGACTGGTTAGTCTTACATCTTCAACTTGATCTTTTAGAAGTTCTTTAAATTTAGCTACAAGTGGAGCAAAAGTATTTTTTTCCTCATCGCTTAGTTCATTTTTATCTTCTACTTGATTGATGGCTACAAATTTCAAACCTTCAAATTCTAGCATAGGAGTTACTAAAGAATCAATCTCATCGTCCATGAGTAAAACTTCTATATTTTTTTGTTTATACTCTTCAAGCAAAGGAGAGGTTCTTAATAAACTTTCATTATTTCCTGCTATATAAAAAATTTCCTTTTGTTCGCCTTGAAGGTCATTTTTATACTCCTCTAAAGAGCGTAAATTTTCACCTTTAGTGCTTTTATAAAGCATGAGTTTTAAAAGACTATCTTTTTCTCCGCCAAAACCATAAAGTCCTTCTTTTAATACTTTACCAAAGGTTTTAAAGAAAGATAAGTATTTTTCTTTATCATTGTTTTTTAGTTTTTCAAGTTCACCTAAAATCTTTTTAACGCTAGCTTCTTTAACACCTTTTAAAATTTGATTTTCTTGCAAAATTTCACGGCTTACATTAAGCGGCAAATCTTCTACATCGATAATCCCACGCACAAAACGCAAATAAGTTGGTAAAAGTTCTTTATCGTCATCGCTGATAAATACGCGTTTTACATAAAGTTTTAAGCCACTTTGATAATCCACACGGAATAAATCAAAAGGTGCATTTTGTGGTATAAAAAATAAAGAATTGTATTCTAATTTTCCTTCGCTTTTAGTGTGAAGATAAAGTAAAGGTTTGTTTGAATCATGAAAATTTTGCTCATAAAATCTTTCATAATCTTCTGCTTTAAGGCTTGATTTTTGCATTCTCCATAAAGCATTGGCTTTATTGATTTGAGAAATTTTAAGTTCAGTTTTCCCTTCTTCTTCGCCTTCTTTAGCAGGAGTAAATTCTTCTTTTTCCATGAAAATTGGAAATTGAATATGATTAGAATATTTTTCTATAATGCTTTCGATTTTATAAGTATTAGCAAACTCATCATCTTTTAAGTATAAAGTAATGCTTGTACCTTGTTCTTCTTTGCTTGCGTCATTAATCTCATAACCATTTGCATCAGAACTCCAAAGATAAGCTTTATCATCTAAAGCTTTTTTGCTTAAAACTTCGATTTTGCTAGCCACCATAAAAGCAGAATAAAAACCTACCCCAAATTGTCCTATGAGTTGAGAATCTTTTTTAGCATCACCGCTTAAATTTTCTAAAAAACTTTTAGTGCCGCTTTTTGCTATGGTTCCAAGGTTGTTGATAAGATCATCTTTATCCATACCTATGCCATTATCACTAATGCTTAAAGTTTTTCTATCTTTGTCAATTTTGATTTCAATTTTAGGTTCGAATTTTAAGCTTTTATATTTATCATCACTTACGCTTAAAAAATTAAGCTTATCTAAAGCGTCACTTGCGTTTGAAATAAGTTCTCTTAAAAAAATTTCTTTATTAGAATATAAAGAGTGTATCATAAGCTGTAAAAGCTGATTTACTTCGGTTTGAAATTGCATTTTAATCTCCTTTGTAATTTTTTAAAGTGGTATTTTAGCAAAAAATACAAATTCTAAAGTAAATTTAAAGATTTATTTGAAAATTATAAAACCAAGCCATGCGGCAAATAAACAAAGAAAGACATTTAAGAGAATATTTAACGCAAAATAAAGATAATTTCCACTTTGTAAAAGAAGTAAATTTTGATAAGAAAAAGTAGAAAAAGTTGTAAAAGCTCCTAAAAAACCTGTACTTATAAAGCTTTTAAGCAAAGGAGATAAACCTTTATTTTGCGCATAAGAAAACAAAAGTCCTATGATAAAAGAACCCAAAACATTAACAAAAAGAGTTCCAAGGCTGATAGAATAAGGAAAAAATTTATTCACTAAATTTATAGAAAGCATTCTTAAGATTGCCCCTATAAATCCCCCAAAACCAACAACTAAAAGGGTATTTAGCAAAGCTTAGCTCTTTCTTGATCGAGCAATTCTTGCATTTTTTTTCTGGTGTTTTCAAGCCATTTTTCATCATTTGTATCGACTAAATCCATACAAATGATTTTAAGCACTCCACTGCTTGCACTAAAACTTTTTGTATCTAAAATTTTTGCAGAATCCACAATTAAAATAGGCTGAACTTTAAGATTTAATTTTTCACTTAAAATTTTTGCTCCACTTTGAAATTTAAGCATTTTTTCATTTTTAGATCTAGTTCCTTCTGGAAAAATAGCCAAAATCCTATCTTCACTAATTCTTTCTTTTGCTTCTTTTAAAACTCGCACTAAATCACGCGGATTTTTTCTATCTATACAAAGAAGTTTTGGTTTTTTCATAGCAACTTTGAAAATAGGAATTTCTCCTAATTCTTTTTTGGCAATCCAGCATAAATTTTTAGGATATAATTCTTCTAAAGCGATAATATCTAAAGCACTTTGATGATTCATTAAAATCATCTGAGCTTGCGGATTAAAAGTGCCAATGATTTCTTGTTTATAAGAGATGGTGTATCTTTGAAATTTAGCCCAAATTTTGCGGATTTTCCAAAGTGTGTTTTGAGATTTTGTAAAGCAAAAACAAAAAATCACTAAAGCAACGCTTAAAACAAAAAAAATCCAAAAATAAAGAGCTTTAATTTTTTTGTAAATCATCTTTATTAATCCAACCTATTTTTCCATCAGAAAACAGTACTTTAATATAATTTTGTCTTTTGCCTAAAACTTCTACTTTTTCATCTGCATTTGCCGTATAAAAATAAGTTGAAGGCTCTGTAGGTAAAATTTTAGCCCTAGAACCAGCCTTGATAATCGCATTTTGAGTATTGGTATCTACAAGAAAACTAAGTGCAAAACAAACAACTGCCAAAGCCAAAATAATGTAATTTTTTCTCCATACAAATAAAGCTCCAAATAAAACCGCTAAAAACCATAAGGTATATTGTTTATAAATATTTAAGTCTTTATTTATAGGATTTAAATCACTCTGAGTACTGATCTCATCGTCACTAATTTTTAGTTTTAAATTTATATTTTCAAGCTTTTTACTGTCCTTATTGAAATACGAAAATTCAAAATTTGTTTTACTTAATGGCAAAATAGCATAATAAAAAGCATTAGAAGCATTAAAATCCCCTTTTAAATTTTCAATGCCTTGCTTTTGAATTCCTTCTATAAAAAAGCTTTTAAGATTTGTATTGGTTGCGTTTAGTTCTACCATCATAATGATATTAGCATCATCAAAATAACTCGCTTTAACTTTTTTAATTTCCAAAGAACTTGCCACAAGGTGTGAAAAATCTTTATTGGATAAAGTATTTTCAAATTTGATAGGATTAAGATTGATATCAGCCTCTTGAAAAGCTTCATTATTTCTAAGAAGTTTGATAGAAATTTTACTCAAACTAGCATTTGAATTTTTAGCTTCAAACCATAAAGTTGTTTTATATTCGTTATTGATAAATTCCCATTTTGCATCTGGATTTAAAAAAGATAAATTAGTTTTTTCTACGCTTATGTTAAAATCAAATTTTGTATTTTCCGTAGTGCGAGCATAGATCGTAATAGGAAAAACTTCTCCAACATATACCCTACTTGGATATTCATCATTTGTAAGAACCAAACTCCCTTTAGCTATAAAAGGATCATCTACATTGCTTTCAAAGTCATTATTTTCATCGCTTGGCGGAATATTTTGATAAATTTTTTGTTCTTCTTGGGGTAATTTTTGTAATTCTTTTTGCATATTTTCATCTTGGCCGCTAAATACAGAAATTTCACCTCTGCCAAACAATACAACAACACTAAAAATTAAAGTTAATAAAATTTTCAAAATAAAAAGCCTTTAAGCATTTTCAAACCTAGATCATTACCTAGAACTTTTTCACAAGCACGCTCAGGATGTGGCATGAGTCCAAAGATTTTTTTGTTTTCATCACAAATTCCTGCGATATCAAATACAGAACCATTTGGATTTGACTCGTATTTTAGAGTAATAAGATCTTTATCTTGCAATTCTTTTAAAGTAGCCTCATCAGCGTAATAATTTCCCTCTCCATGGGCAATTGGTAAATTAATAATTTCATCTTTTTTGAAATTTTTCAAAAAGGCATTATCATTAGAAACTACTCTTAAATTTTGGTTTTTTGAGATAAAACTAAGATTGTTGTTATGCTTCATTGCACCTTTTAAAAGACCACTTTCAAGTAAAATTTGAAAACCATTACAAATACCTAAGATATATCCTCCCTTTTTTGCATGATTAAAAACACCTTGCATAACAGGAGCAAGTTTTGCAATAGCTGCACATCTTAGATAATCTCCATAAGAAAATCCGCCTGGCAAAACAACTAAATCTGTATCAAATTCTTTTTCTTCATGCCAAACAATCTGCGTTTTTACTCCAAGTTTTTCAAAGGCATAAGCTGTATCAAATTCACAATTTGTCCCTGGAAATCTAATAATAGCAACTTTCATTTTACTCTTTCTCAATTATAAGCTCATAATCTTCAATGACGCTATTTACCAACAACTCTTCACACATTTTTTTGACTTGTTCTTTGGTTAATTTTTCATCTTTCTCATCAAGAGAAATTTTGATTTGTTTTGCTATTTTTACTTCTTTTACGCTATTAAAATTTAAAGAATGCAAAGCTTTTTCCACCGCTTTGCCCTGTGGATCTAAAACCCCATTTTTTAAAGAAATATTTACAATAACTTCCATATTTTTCCTTAATTTAATATTCTTTTTAAAACTTCTTCATAAGCCATTTTTACATTACCTAGATCTTGACGAAATCTATCTTTGTCTAATTTTTCATTATTAAATTTATCCCAAAATCTACAACTATCAGGACTTATTTCATCAGCTAAAACAAGTTCATTATCTTTAGTTAAACCCAGTTCGATTTTAAAGTCAATCAGCCTTAAATTCTTATTGTCAAAAAATGGAGTTAAAATAGAGTTAATCTTTCTAGCTATATTTTTAATTTCACTAATTTGAGCTTCATTTTGCACTAAATTTAAAATCAAACAATGCTCATCATTGATAAAAGGATCGCCTAAGGCATCATCTTTAAGACAAAATTCCACCAAAGCAAAAGGTAGTACAGTGCCATCTTTAATGCCCAGTCTTTTTGTAAGAGAACCTGTTGCAACATTGCGTACTATAACTTCAATAGGAACAATTTTACATTTTTTAACCACTTGTTCTGTATCGCTTATAGTTTCTACCAAATGGGTTTTAATCCCATTTTTTTCAAGCAAATGAAAAATTTCAGTACTGATTTTACAGTTTAATGCGCCTTTTCCACTTTCATTGCCTCTTTTTTCTGCATTAAAAGCAGTTAAATCATCTTTAAACTCACTAATTAGTAAATTTTCATCATCGGTTTTGAAAAGTTTTTTACCTTTTCCTTCGTAGAGCATTTCTTTTTTTGTCACTTTATTGTCCTTGTTTGATATTTAAAATTTTAATAGTATCAATAGCTGATTTTAACTGTGCGTCATCATTGATTTGTTTTTGACTGATTAGATTTTTATTGTCTTTATTTTCTTGTTTATCTTCTTTTTTATTTTTATCTATTTTTTCAAGCTCACTTTCTAAATGTTGTTTTAAGTCGCTTTCTTTTATAGAAAAACCATCTTCTTGAGTATTTACTTTACCTGGAAAAACTTCAATATCAGGTTTTACACCCACTGCTTGAATAGTACGCCCGCTTGGAAGATAATATCTTGCAATAGTAAGCCTTAAAGCTTCAGTTTTATTAATAGGTATGATTTGTTGAACACTACCTTTTCCAAAAGTATTTTCACCCACAATAACACCGCGTTTAAGATCTTGTAAAGCTCCGCTTACGATTTCACTTGCACTAGCACTTCCACCATTTACAAGCACAACCAAAGAAGCATTAGAAATTTTGTTTTTAGGATCGGCTTTATATTCTTGATTTTCACTTGCAATGCGTCCTTTTTGAGAAACAATAACACCTTTATCTACAAATAAATTTACAAGTCCTATAGCTTGATTTAAAAGTCCACCAGGATTATTTCTAAGATCTAAAATAACCCCTTTAACATTAGGATATTTTTTAAGTTCTTTACTTGCCACATCTACAACATTTTTATCAAAATTTGTAACTCTAAGATAAAGAATGTTTTCATTTTCTATCATTTTTGCATAAACACTTTCTATCTTAATAATTTCTCTTGTAAGTGTAACATCAAAAGGTTTTGTTGCACCTTTTCTAAAGATGGTTAAAGTGATTTGAGTTTTTGGCTTACCACGCATTTTATCCACAGCATCATTGAGATTAATTCCCAAAGTAGCCTCATCATTAATTTTTAAAATAATATCTCCTGATTTTATCCCTGCTTTATCTGCTGGTGTTCCTTCTATAGGAGAAACAACTGTTAAAGCACCATCTTTCATACCTACGGTTATACCAAGGCCACCAAATTCACCATTGGTTTGAATTTTCATATCATTAAAATCTTTTTCATTTAAAAAAGAAGAATGCGCATCAAGATTGCTTAAAAGCCCTGATAAAGATTTATCCACCAAATCGCTGATATTTTGATCATCCACATAATATTGCTCTACTATGGCAAGAGTTTTTGTAAGCTTATCTAAAGCTTCTAGGCGTTTTTGAACCTGCTCTTCTTTTTGATCAACTTTAGCTTGTAAATGACTTGTTAAAAATAGACATAAAATAAAAGTAGTGGCAAAGCCTGCAAGACCTGCAAAAAATCGTTTTGTTTTCAAAATAAGCTCCATTATTGAGTTTTAGTTTAAAGAGTAAATTTTAATAAAAATTACTTAAAACTTCGTAAATAAATTTAAATTCTTAAAAATATGTTAAAATAGACTAAAAATTCCAAAAAGAAAGTTAATACAATGTGCCAAGAAAAACATACTCATACACATTCTCAAAAACATCTTAAAGCAGTTTGCAATCGTCTAAGTAGAACCATAGGGCATTTAAGTGCTATTAAAAGAATGGTTGAAAATGACAAAGACTGTAGTGAAATTTTAATCCAGCTTGCTGCCGTAAAAGCCGAAGTTAACAATACCGCAAAAGTAGTTTTAAAAGAACATTTAGCTCATTGTATGGTACATGCTATAGAAGAAAATGATATTCAAAGCATAGAAGAATTAAACAAGGCTATAGATATGTTTATGAAATAATCTAAAATTAGTTATTTGTCCTATTATTTAAAAAATTTTACTCAATTAACTTGACATTATATGACTAAAGTTATATAATGTCAAGTATATAAACTAAATAAAGGATAAAACATGGCAAATATACAAGATTTTTTAACTGATAATATGCTTTCAAACCTTGAAAGTGCAGCATCTTTAGCTATACATTCTAAAAATACCGAAGTCGTATCTTTGCACCTTTTATGGGCTTTAAGCGTAGATAGTACAAGTATTTTAAATCAAATTTTAAATAAATTAAATATTTCTAAAGAAGCCTTAGAGCTTGAAATTAAAAGCAGAATTTCAAAACTTGCAACGAGTTCAAATGTAAGCCGTGAAAATATACGCTTTTCCAATGAACTTATAAATTCATTAGAAAATGCTAAAGGATTGATGAGTGCTAATGGAGATAGTTATTTAAGTGTGGATACTTGGCTTATAAGTGAAAGTCAAAAAAGTCCTATTAAAGAAATTTTGGCGCAATTTTTAGATTTAAGAGAATTTCAAAAAGAGCTTGAAAGTCTAAGAGCGGGACGCAAAATCGATAGCAAAACAAGCGATGAAACCTTAGATAGTTTAAATAAATTTGGTATAGATTTAACCTTAAAAGCAAGCGAGGGTAAACTTGATCCTGTTATAGGCAGAGAAGAAGAAATCGAACGTTTGATGCAAATTTTAATACGCAAAACCAAAAACAACCCTATACTTTTAGGTGAACCAGGCGTAGGAAAAACAGCTATAGTAGAAGCTTTAGCACAAAGAATTATCAAAAAAGATGTTCCAAAATCTTTACAAAATAAAAAAGTCATCGCTCTTGATATGAGTGCTTTAATTGCAGGTGCAAAATACAGAGGAGAATTTGAAGACAGATTAAAAGCTGTGGTTAATGAAGTGATAAAAAGTGAAAATATCATTCTTTTTATCGATGAAATTCACACTATAGTAGGGGCTGGAGCGAGTGAAGGTAGCATGGATGCGGCAAATATTTTAAAACCCGCTCTTGCAAGAGGTGAGCTTCATACCATAGGCGCAACCACTTTAAAAGAATATCGTAAATATTTTGAAAAAGATGCGGCCTTGCAGCGCCGTTTTCAACCTGTAAATGTGGGCGAACCAAGTGTTAATGAGGCTTTGGCCATGTTAAGGGGTATAAAAGAAAAGCTTGAAATTCATCATAATGTAACCATAAATGATAGTGCTTTAGTAGCCGCGGCTAAACTTTCAAAGCGTTATATAGCAGATCGTTTTTTACCTGATAAGGCTATTGATTTAATCGATGAAGCTGCAGCTGAACTGAAAATGCAAATTGAAAGTGAACCAAGTTCTTTAAGAAAAGTACGCAAAGATATAGAAACTTTAGAAGTTGAAAATGAAGCTTTAAAAATGGAAAATGATGAGAAAAATCAAAAAAGACTCGATGAAATCGCAAAAGAACTAGCTAATTTAAAAGAAAAACAAAATGCCCTAAATTCACAGTTTGAAAATGAAAAAAGTGTTTTTGATGATATAAGCACTAAGAAAAAAGAAATTGATCTACTTAAAAATGAAGCTTCTTTAGCTAAAGCTAGAGGTGAATTTCAAAAAGCAGCTGAGTTAGAGTATGGAAAAATTCCAAGTCTTGAAAAAGAAGTAGAAATTTTAGAAGATAAATGGAAAAAAATGAGCGAAAATGGAGTTTTACTTAAAAATCAAGTAGATGAGGATTTGGTTGCTGGAATTTTAAGCAAATGGACAGGTATTAGCGTGCAAAAAATGCTAACCTCTGAAAAACAAAAATTCTTAGAAGTGGAAAAACATTTAAAAGAAAGTGTCATAGGACAAGATAAGGCCTTAAGTGCTTTAGCTAGAGCCATTAAACGCAACAAAGCAGGACTTAATGCGGACAATAAACCTATAGGAAGCTTTTTGTTTTTAGGGCCAACAGGGGTAGGAAAAACACAATCAGCTAAAGCTTTGGCGAAATTTTTATTTGATGATGAAAAAGCAATGATTCGCTTTGATATGAGTGAATTTATGGAAAAACATAGTGTTTCAAGACTCTTAGGTGCGCCTCCAGGATACATAGGACATGAAGAAGGTGGAGAGCTTACTGAAGCTGTACGAAGAAAACCTTATAGCGTGCTTTTGTTTGATGAAGTTGAAAAAGCACATAAAGATGTATTTAATGTGCTTTTAGGGATTTTAGATGATGGTAGAGCAACCGATAGCAAAGGTGTAACAGTGGATTTTAAAAATACCATTATCATTTTAACTTCTAATATCGCCTCAAGTGCTATTATGAATTTAAGTGGAAAAGAACAAGAAGATGCGGTAAAAAATGAGTTAAAAATTTTCTTTAAACCTGAGTTTTTAAACCGCTTAGATGATATTATCACCTTTAATCCACTTGGAAAAGATGAAGCTT
Source organism: Campylobacter sp. US25a (assembly GCF_004379075.1). Lineage (NCBI taxonomy): Bacteria > Pseudomonadati > Campylobacterota > Epsilonproteobacteria > Campylobacterales > Campylobacteraceae > Campylobacter > Campylobacter sp. US25a. Next base: position 113,790 of record NZ_RYYM01000002.1, on the reverse strand, counting down.
ATGAAATAGTTAAGCTTTTATTTAAAGATTTACAAATGAGCTTAGAAAACAAGGGGATAAAAGCGAGTTTAAGCGAAAATGCAGCTCTTTTAATCGCTAAAGATGGTTTTGACCCTGATTTTGGTGCTAGACCTTTAAGAAGAGCTATTTATGATCTTATAGAGGATAAATTAAGCGATATGATACTTGCTGATAAACTTCATGAAAATGATAGCATTATCATTGATGCAAAAGATGATGAAATAATCATCAAAAAAGCTTAATCATTTTGAAAGTAGATCTTTCTACTTTCAAAATATAATCTCGCTTTCATTAAATTTCATATTTGCTTTTGGTAATGGTGATTTGGTGGTATAATAAGCACTTTCTCCTTTATAATTTCCACGATAAACCCCATTAGGAATGCTAAATTTTCTAGTTGTATCAGGGAATTTTTCTATATATTGAGTTAAAAATTCTCTAAACACAGGAGCAGCTGTTCTAGCCCCACCTTCTGTATAACGCATAGGCTTGTTATTATCATTTCCATACCAAATGATTGCTTCTATTTCAGGCGTAAGTCCACAAAACCAAGCATCAACATTTTTATTCGTTGTTCCTGTTTTTCCTGCTATTTCTATATCTTTTACTCTTGCATTACGTCCTGTGCCTTTTTCAACAACATTTCTCATCATATCTAAAACCAGAAAACTTTGCGCTTCATTGCTGACTTTACGCTCATTTGAGTTAAATTCCATGATGGTTTTACCGGTTTTATCCTGAACTTGTCTGATAATTTGAGGATCTTTAATTATACCATAGTTCCCAAACATGGTATAAAATTTCGAATACTCCAAAGGAGAAATACCAAAACTTCCCAATACGATTGATAAATTAGGCGGTATATCTTTAAATCCAAATTCCATTAGTTTAGAGTAAAGAACATCAAGCCCCATATCAAGTGCGAGATTAATGGTAGCTAAATTTCTTGATCTTGTTAAAGCTTCTTTTAAGGTAATTAAACCTAAAAATTTACCCCCTTCATTTTTAGGTTTCCAATCCTCATTATTACCCGCTCCACCTTCAAAAATTCTAGAAATATCAGCAATTTCACTCATAGGCGAATATCCTAAATTAATCGCCACTTGATACACAAAAGGTTTAAAAGAGCTTCCAGGTTGACGCATACTTTGAGTAGCACGGTTATAATTACTTTTTTCATAATCAACCCCACCTACCAAAGCTAAAACATCGCCACTTTGATGATTTACCACAACCATAGCTCCGTTTAAAGTGCTTAAATTTGCATCTTTATCGCGTTTTACTATCTCATCATAACCAAATTTCAAAGCATTTTGCGCCATATTTTGAACATCTAGGTCTATATTTAAAATGATTTTATATCCACCTGTTTTTAAGTCTTTAATGCTAGGACTTAATTGTTTAATCACTTCATCTACGACATAAGGAGCAGCATTTTGAGTAAGCGTATCATCATAAACTTGCGGAATTTCTTTGATGGCTGTATCATAATCTGTTTTTGAAATCCAGCCTAGATTATACATTCTTGAAATAACATTATTAGCTCTTGAGATGGAAAGATCTAAATGCTTTGTAGGATCATAACTGCTAGGTGCTTTTGGCATACCCACTAGCATAGCAATCTCTTTAAGGCTTAATTCATTTAAATTTTTATGAAAATACCCCAAAGCTGCGGTTTTTACTCCATAATACCCATGTCCAAAAAAGATAAAATTTAAATACCTTTCTAAAATTTGCTCTTTAGTTAAAATGGTTTCCATTTTATAAGCAAGCAAAGCTTCGCGAATTTTACGCGTAATAGTTCTTTCTGGGGTTAATTCTGTGTTTTTAATAAATTGCTGGGTAAGAGTGGAAGCTCCTTCCATGGTTTTTCCACCGCTTTTTATGATTTTTACAGCAGCTCTAAAAATGGCATCGATATTAACTCCATTATGTTCAAAAAAGCTTGTATCTTCTATAGCAACCAAAGCTTCTATAAGGCGTGGAGGAAGCTCTTCATAAGGAGCGTAAAAACGATGCTGTTCAAAAATATTAGCCACAAGCTTGCCATTTCTATCGTAAATTTGTGTTGTAAGAGGAGGTTTGTATTCTTTAAAAGTATAACCCTCAGTATCAGCACTTGTGAAAAGATAAGCCACATAAATAAATCCAGCTATAAACAAAAGAGTAAAAAATGAAAAAATATATTTTAATATTTTCATAAATAAGCCTTTAAAGTTTGGATATCAAGCCCTAAAGCAGTGCTTAGATTTCCTACTTGTTGGGTGATGAAATTTTGATGAAAACCCTCACACATAATACAACCCGCCTTGCCTTTATAAAGATCATTTTCTACATAATCTCTTAAAGCATTTTCATCAAAATTTTTAAAATAAAGCGTAGTTTTTGAAAGAGAAAAAACTCTTTTTTCAGGTTTTACAAGCAAAAAAGCCGATAAAATACTTGCATACTTTCCATTTTGCAAGGCAAGCATTTCATAAGCTTCTTTTTTATCCTTTGCTTTGGTAAGAATTTTTTCATCTATACAAACTATACTATCTGCAAAAAGCAAATTTTGGTTTTGAAAATCTTTGCCTAAAGTACTTAAAAATTGTCTTTCTTTTTCAAGAACTATTTTTTGAACATATAAAAAAGGTGAAATATTTTTATTTAAATTTTCATCATAATCAAAACTAACTTGCCTAAAATCAATCTTTGCGGTTTTAAGCAAGTTAGCTCTTGAAATGGAACTTGAAGCAAGAATTAACATTAAAGTGCTTTTTCTATTGTTTCTAAGCTTTGTTTTAAAGCTTCATTGATTTTGCTTAAATCTTTTCCACCTGCAGTAGCAAAATCATCTCTTCCGCCACCATTTCCACCTAAAATTTGCGCCGCTTCTTTAACCAAAGCTCCTGCTTTTAAAGGTGCATCTTTAACACCAGCTGCTAAAGTGATTTTTTCATCTTTTACTTGGATAAGTAAAATCACCGCTTTAGCAAATTTGTTTTTAAAATCATCAATCATAGCTTTAATATCGCCATTATCTACGCGTTTTACGCAAATTTCAACACCTTGGATATTTCTAGAATCAAGCTCTGTTTTACTTGAGTTTTTAAGCTCATTTTTTAAACTTAAAATTTCATTTTTAAGCTTTTTGAGCCCGCTTAAAATATCATTATTTTTAAGCTCATCTTTTGCTTTAGAAAGTTCTTCAAGTTGATTTTTTACAAATTCTAAAGCCGCTTTAGAAACCACAGCTTCAATGCGTCTAACTCCAGCACTCACACCACTTTCTTTAACTATGTAAAAACTTCCTATTTGAGCAGTATTTTTAACATGAGTTCCCCCGCAAAGCTCCTTGCTTTCACCTAGAGTTAAAACACGCACATTGCCTTGGTATTTTTCATTAAACAATGCTATAGCGCCGCTTTTTTTAGCTTCTTCTAAAGGCATATTTTCTAATATAGCTTCACTTGAGTTTATAATCATTTCATTCACTCTTTTTTCAATGCTTTCTAGCTCTTCTTTGCTTAAAGCTTTATGATGAGTAAAATCAAATCTTAGTTTATTGCTTTCAACTAAAGATCCTGCTTGGCTTACATGAGAACCTAAAATTTCTCTTAAAGCATGATGTAAAAGATGAGTAGCTGAGTGGTGGCGTGCGATTTGTTCTCTTTTTTCTGTATCGATTTTTGCATGAACTATATCGCCAACTTTTAGTTCTTCACCTGCTTTTATAAAGCTAAGATTGAGATTAAAAAACTTTTGCGTATCTAAAACTTCACGCTTAGCTATAAATCCACTATCAGCACTTTGCCCTCCACTTGTTGCATAAAAAGGTGTGTTTTCAAGCATCACCCAACCCGCATCTTTAAGAGTAGAAACTTCTTTAAATTCTTCATCTAAAAGGGCTAAAATTTTACTTTCGCATTCTGCTTTTTCATAACCTACGAAATGATTTTCTCCAAATTTTTCAAGCAAGTTTTTAAAATCTCCGCTTGCAGTTTTATCTCCACTTCCTTTCCAAGAAGCCTTAGCGCGTGCTTTTTGCTCATTCATTAAAAGTTCAAATTTTTCTTCATCAACTTTAAGGTTTTTTTCTCTTAGCATATCAGCTGTTAAATCAAGCGGAAAACCATAAGTATCATAAAGCTTAAAGGCTACTTCTCCGCTAAAAATTTCTTTAGTGTTTTTAAGCTCTTCATTAAAAATTTCAATCCCATTTTCTATAGTGCTTAAAAATCTTTCTTCTTCAAGGCGAATTTGTTCTTTTATAAAGTCTTTTTTCTCATTAAGATAGGTATAATGTCCGCCCATTAAATCGCATACAACATCAACTAGTTTATACATAAAAGCTTGTTTAAAACCTAGCAAATATCCATGTCTTAAAGCACGACGCAAAATACGACGCAAAACATAGCCTCTGCCTTCTTTATCAAAACTTACCCCTTGCGCAAGTAAAAATACACTTGATCTTATATGATCAGCTATTACTCTAAAACTTGCTCCACTTTCATAAACATAAGTTTTATTACAAAGTTTTGAAATTTCATTGATGATTGGCATAAAAAGCGAGCTATCAAAATTGCTAAATTTACCTTCTTTAATCGCTGTTACCCTTTCAAGCCCCATTCCTGTATCAATACTTGGCTTTGGCAGTGGGCTAAGCACTCCATCAGCGCTTCTTTCGTATTGCATAAAAACAAGATTCCAGATTTCTAAAAATCTATCTCCATCTCCGCCCATATAATCTTCGCTTGAGTTAAAATGCTCTTGTCCTTGATCATAAAAAATCTCGCTGCAAGGACCACAAGGACCAGTATCGCCCATTTGCCAGAAGTTATCTTTATTACCAAATTTGTAAATTCTTTCTTTTTGAATGTGTTTTTGCCATAGATTAAAAGCTTCATCATCGTTTTCATGCACAGTTACATAAAGTCTATCTTTAGGTAGTTTTAAAACTTCAGTTACAAATTCCCAAGCATAAGCTATGGCTTGTTCTTTAAAATAATCTCCAAAGCTAAAATTTCCAAGCATTTCAAAAAAAGTATGATGGCGTGCGGTATATCCTACATTATCTAAATCATTGTGCTTTCCACCCGCTCTTATACAAGTTTGACAGCTTGTTTTGCGTGGAGGGTTTGGGCGTGGAATTTCTCCTGTAAATATACTTTTAAAAGGCACCATGCCCGCATTGGTAAAAAGTAAAGTTGCATCATCAGGAACTAAAGGACTTGATGGGGTTATCTCATGTCCTTTTGATGCAAAAAAATCCAAATAAGCTTTTCTAATATCCATGAATTTTCCTAAAGAAATTTTTATAAAAACATATCATACCAAAATTACTTTAAATTAAGTAAAACTAAAATACAATAAACATTTTTATTTAATTTTATTTCTCTAAGGTTTTTTATGAATTTTATCAATCTTCAAGCCCAATATCTCACATACAAAGATGAAATCAATGCTGAAATTGAAAGTGTTTTATCGAGCTCTTCTTTCATAGGCGGTGCAAAACTTAACGAATTTGAGCAAAATTTAGCTCATTTTTTAGGTGTTAAACACGCTATAGGTTGTTCAAGCGGAACCAGCGCTTTATATCTTGCCTTAAGAGCCTTAGATATTGGCAAAGATGATGAAGTTATAGTACCTAGTTTTACTTTTATAGCAACAGCTGAAGTTGTGGTCTTAGTAGGCGCAAAACCTGTTTTTGTAGATATAAATTTATCAAATTACAATCTTGATTTTGAAGCAGTACAAAAAGCAATAACTCCAAAAACTAAAGCTGTTATAGCAGTAAGTATGTTTGGACAAATGAGTGATTTAAGGGCTTTGGAAGAAATTTTAAAAGATAAAAATATCACTTTGATCGAAGATGGTGCACAAAGTTTTGGCGCAAGTTTCAAAGGAGAAAAATCCTGCTCTATAGCTAAAATTTCATGTACGAGCTTTTTTCCTTCGAAACCTTTGGGAGCTTATGGCGATGGTGGGGCTATTTTTTGCCATGATGATGAAATTGCTAAAAAAATAAGAATTTTACTCAATCACGGACAAACTCAGCGTTATAAACATGAATTTATAGGTATAAATGGACGCCTTGACACCTTGCAAGCGGCGATTTTAAATGTTAAGTTAAAATACCTAGAAAAAGAATTAGACAAAAGACAAAAATTAGCACAAATTTACAATGCAAATTTAAAAAACTGTCAAATTCCACAAATTGATCCAAATGCTTTTAGCGCTTATGCACAATACAGCGTTTTAGTTGAAGATAGAGCTAGTGTATTGCAAAAATTTGAAAAAGCTAATATACCTTATGCTATACACTATCCAACCCCTTTGCATAAACAACCTTGCTTTAGTAAATTTTCAAATTTAGAGCTTAACAATTCAGAATATGCAAGCAAACACATCTTATCTTTGCCTTTTTCACCTTTTTTAAGTGAAGAAGAACAAGAGCAAGTTATTTGTATTTTTAAAGATTAATTCCATGAAAATAGGTATCATAGGCCTTGGAAAAATGGGGCAAAACCACTTAAATGAACTTAGCAAAAATTCTCATTTTAAGCTTAATGCACTTTTTGATCTTTGCAAAAATCCAAATCTAAATATTTTTGATGATATTTTTTATGATGATTTGAATAAATTTTTAAATCAAAATAATGATATTATCATCATAGCAACACCTACAAATTCACATTTAGCAATAGCAAAAAAAGTTTTTAAACAATGCAAATGCGTTTTAATCGAAAAGCCTTTAGCTCTAAATTTAAAAGAAATAGACGAAATTTCAAATTTAGCTAAAGAATACAGCATAAAAGTAGGCGTAGGTTTTTGTGAAAGATTTAATCCTGCGGTTTTAGCCCTAAAAAAAGAGCTTGAAAATGAAGAAATTATCAGCATTAACATACAAAGATTTTCACCCTACCCGCAAAGAATCAGCGATGTAGGGATTTTACAAGATTTGGCTGTACATGATCTTGATTTGCTTTGTTTTTTAAGTAAGCAAGAAATAACAAAAACCAATTTGCTTAAAAAATACACCCAAGATCAAACAAGAGAAAGTGAAAGTATTATCTTATGTGAGCTTGAAAAATGTATTGCTAGTATACATCAAAGCTGGAATAGCACACAAAAACTAAGAAAAATTCATCTTATTACTAAAAATCATTTTTATGAAGCCAATTTAAATGATTTTTCTTTATTAAAAGATGGAAATTTTATAGAACTTACTCAACAAAGTCCACTTTTTTCAGAACACGAAGCTTTGTTAAAACTTATCGATAATCAACCCAATCATTTAGCCAGCACAAGCGATGCTTACAAAGTTCAAGAAATTTTAGAAAGGTTTGCGTGAAATTAGTTTTATTTTTAAATATGGGCGGAGCTACGAATTTACAAGATTGTGAAGTTTTTTTAAAAAATATGTTTAATGATCCTTATATTTTAGGAATCAAAAATCGATTTTTAAGAAAATTTGTAGCATGGATTATAACAAAGGCTCGCGTTAAAGCTATGCAAGAAAACTATAAAAAAATGGGCGGAAAATCCCCTTTAAACGAACTTACTCAAAGCCTATGCAACAAGCTTAATTTAAAACAAGATGAATTTAAATTTGATTTTGTAAATCTTTATGTGCCTCCTTTTGCCACAAAAATTTTGCAAAAATACACTTTAAATGAAAATGATGAAATCATTCTTTTTCCACTTTATCCGCACCATTCTTGCACCACAGTAACTTCATCTTTAGAAGTTTTGCAAAATGAAATTTCAAAGCAAAAAATTCAAGCAAAAGTAAAAACTATAGATATTTTTTACAAAAATGAGCTTTATAATGAGATGATAGTTTCGCACATTTTGGCTAAAAAAAGTAAATTTGATGCCAAAATTTTGATTTTTTCAGCGCATTCTTTACCACAAAGCATTATTGACAAAGGTGATTTATATGAAAAGCATGTAAATGATCATGTAGAAATTTTAAAAGAAAAATTAAAAGATCATTTTGATGAATTTATTTTAGCTTATCAGTCTAAACTAGGCCCTGTAAAATGGCTTGAACCAAATACAAGCGATGTTTTGGCAAATTTAAACGATAAAGCTTTGATTTATCCTATTTCTTTTTGTATAGATTGTTCTGAAACGATTTTTGAACTAGGTATGGAGTATAAACATTTAGCAAAATACAATTATGATTTGATAAGTTGCCCTAATGATAGTGATGAATTTATGGAATTTATTTTAAAGTATTTATCTAATCTTAACCAAGAATGAATTTGAGACCCTTGTCTATCATTTTTTTTAAAGATTAACAAGGACTTTTTGGTAAAAATTTAGCTGACTAAGCCAAAGTATAAGCTTTTTCTCCGTGCAAACTCACATCTAAGCCTTTTTGTTCTACTTCTTCTTTCACTCTTAAGTCTGCAAAATAAGAAATGATCTTAAAAATAACAAAGCTTATGAGAGCTTAAAAAACATACAAATCATAATAGCAAGAATTTGCTCTTTTAAAAGCTCTAAACTTCCACTGATAAAAAATCTTGCCAAGTGCATTTTAGGCAATCACATTAGGATTTGCTTTAGCACTTGCAAAAAGCCCTGTAGCAATTCCTCTCAAACACCTCCGATTCCGTGCAAAGAAAAAGCATCTAAAGAATAAATAACAAGAGAAGCATAAATATCTACATAAACGCAAGCTGAAGTAATCCCTACAAGCCCACTAAGTCCACCTAAAATAGTCGGTTTTTTATGGATGAGCCACTCAAGCACTACTCAAGATAAAAAGCCACCCATCCTATAAAAAGCAAAATCGTACCTAAGAAAGCATAAGAATAGAATGCGCGTTTTTATCCTCATCATCGCTTTTTCCAGCACCCACCATCAAAGCTCCTACAAGTCCAGCAACCCCAGAGCCAATATGGACAACACCACCCCCAGTAAAATCAAGACTTCCTCTTTTAAGCAAAACCCCTCGCTACTCCAAATCATATGCGCTAACACATCATAAAATAAAGTACTCCAAAAAAGCAAAAATATCACCAAAACACCCAGTTTAATTCTTCCTACCAAAGAGCCTGTTATGATGGCAGATGCAATAAGTAAAACATCATTGAAAAAGCACAAAAAGAATATTTAGAACACCTGGAAGCATTGTATCCGCTAATACCCTCTAAGAGAAAATTCTCGAAATTTTCTACAAGCCAAAGTCCTTCATCTTTACCAAAAGAAAGGCTAAATCCAAGCACTACCCATTGTAAAGTAATGACACCAAAAACAATAAAGCAATTCATTATGGTATTGAGTGTATTTTTACTTCTTACCATACCCAAATAAAACATTGCCAAAGCTGGAGTCATAAGCAAAACTAGCAAAGTACACAATACAATAAAACTTGAATTTACCGCATTCGCTTACCTACCCTTTCTTACAAAATATAATTACAAGATAATTATATTTAAAATGATTTAAAAAATATAAATTTAAGAAATATTTTATATATTTTTTTTATAAAAGTTTATTTTTTTATTTTAAATTACTATAAATAGGGATTTAAAAAATATTTTACTTTTCTATAATTCAAATTTACTAGCATTAAAATAAAAATTTGAGCCAAGCTAAAAAACAACAAAGATAAAAAAGGATTATTACAAGATGATGAAGAAAAAATTTGATTATTTAATAAAATTATCTAATATTAAAAAAGTAATTGCGCTTTAAAATGATCTAAAAGCTCTTCTTTAGCTTTTAAAATATCATCGGTATTTAACTCAAAATCAATCTTGTCTGGTTTTTTATAAGTTTTATCATAATATTCCAAAAGTATAATAATAAGCTTTTGCCATTCTTTTCTCTCATAACTTTGAAGCAATTCTTGGCGTAAATTTAATCTGATATAAGGGCTGATTTTTTGCACACATTGTTGAAATTTTAAAGGAGTCATTTTTTCTTGATAAATTTTTTGTATTCTTTTAACGCGATTTTCCAAAGAACAAAAACAATAAATTTTAAAAGCCTTTTGCATTTTTTCATAAAATTTCAAAGGCAAGATGATATCCCCTATTTTGCGACTTTCACTTTCTATGAAAGCAAAATTTTCTAAATTTTGCATATTGTGAAAAAGTTCTGCTTCAAAAGCTTTTTGCGTAGGTTGTTTTCCTAAAATATCACCAAAAGATGAGCCTAAATGATTTGCCATTTTTTCTAAATTTATAGCTTGTGGGAGTTGTTCTAAAAGCTCTGTTTTTCCACAGCCTGTATTGCCGCAAAGAGCAAAAAAATCAAAATTTATTTCATTTTCAAAATAACGCGTTACAAAAGTTCTATAAGCTTTAAAGCCACCTTTTAAACGCACCACTCTAAAGCCAAGCTCGCTTAAAATCACTGCGATAGATTTTGAACGCAAACCCCCACGAGAACAATAAATCCCCACCTTTTCTCCTATGCGAAAATTTTGGGTGATTTCTAATATATGTTTAGCGGTATTTTGGCAAATATAACTCGCACCCCTAGCCTTGGCTAAAGCTTGATTCTTCTTATAAATTGTTCCTATTTCTTGATATTCTTCATCGTTAAGTGCATAAAAATTTAAAGCTCCTATTAAGTGAGAATGCAAAAATTCTCTAGGGCTTCTTGCATCAATTAAAAGAGAGAAATTTTCTTTTTGAAACTCTGCAAATTCAACTTCACTGAGCATTTTTAAAGGCCAAAACAAGTTTTTGATAAACTTGCTCGATATTAGTGCCACAAACCCTAGTTTCTCCTATGGTTGTGATAAAATTTGTATCTCCTGCCCAGCGTGGCACTAGATGATAATGACAATGAAAAGCTATGCCAGCTCCTGCATCTTTGCTTAAATTCATACCGATATTAACCCCATTTGCATGAATTTGCTCTTTTAAAATTTTCACTCCCAAACGCACAAAATGGCTCATTTCTTGCCAAATTTCATCGCTTAAATTTTCTATATGCTCTTCATGTACATAAGGAATCACCATAAAATGCCCCGCAGAATAAGGATAGCGGTTCATCACTCCAAAACAATGCTTTGCTCTAAAAATCACGCCTAAATCTTCATCGCTTTTGATCTTATTAGCACAATCACAAAATGGACAAACGCTTTTTTCTTTTTCAAAATACTCACTCCGCCATGGCGCATACAAATATTGCATTTTCCCTCCTTAAAGCAAAGCTTTTAAAGCCTTTCCTTCATCTTCCTCACACATAAAATATTCACCGATTAAAAAAGCATCAACGCCTAAATTTTGCAAATGCTCTAAAAATTTTTTATTTTCTAAACCACTTTCTGCGATGATGATTTTTGAATTTGGGATCTGTGGGATAAGTTTTTCGCACAAACTCATATCCATAGTAAAATCCTCTAAATTACGATGATTGATACCGATAATATCCGCTCCAGCAAAAATAGCCTTACTCAAATCCTCTTTATCGTGAATTTCAACCAAAGCCTCAAGACCTAAATGTCTTGCAAACTCAAGCAGTTTTTTAAGCTCTTTCATGCTTAGCATTTTAGCGATTAACAATACAAAATCCGCCCCATAAACCAAAGCTTCTAAAATTTGATACTCATCAAAGATAAAATCTTTTCTAAGTAAAGGAATTTGCGTATAACGGCGTATAAGACTTAAGTATTCTAAAGAACCTTTAAAAAAATGTGGCTCAGTCAAAACAGAAATCGCCGTAGCTTTGTTTTTCTCATAATTTAAAGCGATACTTAAAGGATCAAAGTCTTCTCTAATGACTCCCTTGCTGGGACTTGCTTTTTTTACTTCTGCTATGATTTTAACTTCTTTTTCTACTCTTTTTAAAGCCTTAATCACATCTTTTGGAAAGAAAGGATTTGAAGCTAAAGAACGCCCTAACATATCATAAGGAAGTTTTAGTTTGCGTTCTTTTAAATCTTCTTTTGTTTTTTCAAAAATTTTATCCAATATCATGGTTTTATGCATGCCTTTATCGCTTTTATATGAGCTTTGCTCTCATCAGAATTTGCAAATTCTTTATCTTTTAGTGTTTGCTTTAAAATTTCCCATGCTTGATTGCAATCACCTAGTTTATAATACCCCCAAGCCAAAGAATCTAAATAATACAAATTCTGTGGATCTTTTTCTAAGGCAAGTTTCACAAGCTCTATACCTTTTTTAATATCCAAATCATAATCTATAAGCAAATATCCATAATAGTTTAAATACAAAGCATTGCTATCTTTATCGATAGCCTGTTCGAATTTTTCTTTTACAGAATCAATTACTTTTGGAGTGATTTTTTTAGCTTCATTTGCAGCTTCAAATTCAAAAACTGCCGATCGTAGAAGATATTCTTTATTTTTTGTTTTATGATAAAGAGTTAAACTCATTTTTTTAGCATCATCAAAGCGTTTTAAATTCTGATACAAAGCGAGTTTAATATCATCATCTAAATCATACTGCAAAGAAATTTTTAAAGCCTCTTCTGTTTTGCCTTGAGAATTTAAAAGCTCTACTAAAGCCAATGCAAAACTTTTATTTTTGGTAAGCTGATAAAGCTCTTTATACACACTTTTTAAAGCTTCGATATTTTTTTCATCAAAATAAATTTTAGCAAGCAAGACGCAAGTTTTAAGAGTGCAACCATTGGTTTTTCTTGAAAATTCTAAAACATTTTTAATATTTAAAGTATCATTTAAAATCGCATAAATTCCTGTAAGTTTAAACAAAATTTCTTCATTTTGCACTTGATTATAAGCAGATCTATAGTACTTTGTAGCATTTTTTAAATCATTTTTTTTAACTAAAATATCCCCATAAAGCTCTAAATTTCTAGGATCACTATCCTTTTTTGCCAAAAGTTCTTTCATAAGTTTTTGAGCATTGTTGATATCATTTGAATTTAAAGCATAAAGAGCACTAAGTCGCTTAAGGTTATTATTTTCATTTAAATAAGGTTTTGCTAGATTATTTAACTCTGCTTGCCTGTCAAGACTGTTTGCTAAAGTAAGCAAAAATGCATTTTCTAAAAAATGAGTATTATTGTAATCTTGATAAAGACTTAAAAATTCATCTCTGGCTTTTTTGTATTGTTTATAATACTCATAATTATAAGCCTTCATAACCCTTAAATCAAAATCATTGCTTTTATATTTTGTATAATCAGGATAAACAACATTGATTTTTGAACTTCCACAAGCTGCCAAAAAAAAGGCTGCTAAGACAAATAACAAATACCTATACATTCTTTTTCTAATTCCTTTTGATGTGTTTTAAAATATTCCCAAAATGGAAAAGTTCTGCATTGTTTTGGACGAAAATCGTAGATACTGCAATTTCTTTTTTGAGTATCAAAAAAAATGCAAGCAAAGCCATCTTCAAATTCGACTTCCTTAAAACTCATTTTAAAGCCCACTTTTCTCAAGTATTTTTCAGCAAATTCTTTGCTTTCTAAATTTAAATGCTTTCTTAATGCTTCTAATTCTTCCTTGCTTGCAAAAATATTGCCACTTTCTCCAGTGCAACACTTTCCACCGCATTTCTCACAAGCATTTTCATCAAAAGCATAAGAAAAATTTTTATCAAATATCATAACTTTTTAACCTAAATCTTAAGTGAATTTCTTGCATTTGTTTGCTTAAAATTTCATTTTCATATACAAAAAAAGGAGGTAAAATCTCACAAGGCGATTTTGAACCTTTTTTTACCTGTATCAAAACAAGTCTTGCTTTTTTGTTTTGATGTGTATGTACAAAGCAAAGCTTTGTTATTTTTATTTTCATATCTTTTAAAATAAAACAAATTTCATCTAAAGCTAAAGCTTCATAGCAAAAATACAAAGTACCATTTGGCTTAAGCATAGAATTTGCTTTAGTTAAAAAGCTATGCAAGGGTAAAAATTCCTGAAATTTACTTATAGCTTTATGCTGATCTTCACTCTTGTAAGCTCCTTGTCTATAAAATGGAGGATTGCAAACTATGGAGTCAAATTTTTTTATGCTTTGAAATTGATTGAAATCATCATGAAAAATATCGCCTTGTATTTGGTTGGATTTTAAATTTTTTTCAATCAATTTTATATTTTCTTTTTGAATATCAATCAAAGATAAACTTAAATTTGCAATATTTTTTTTAAGTAAAATACCTATGATACCACAGCCCGCACCTACATCAAAAACAGCGCCTTTAATTCCTTGTTTTAAAATAAAATCAGCTAAAATTAAAGAATCACTATTATAACGATATCCTTGTGATAATTGCGCTAGCGTAATCATATTTTAATGAGTTGGAATTTTAATGCGTTTTGGAGGTTGTTCTTTAAATATATTTTGTTCTTTTGTTATATTATTATCTTCTTTAAAATTTACTGGGCTTTGTGCTACCAAAAAAGAAATTACAAAAGTTATAAAAAAAGCAATTTTTATCATAAATAACACCCCATAAAATGGTGTCCATGGCGAACACCTAACAATAACTATAAAATACCATAAAATATAAATTTTAAATATTTAAAATTTACTTTGGCTACAAAATGGCTACAAAAATTAAAATATAAAAATAGGTTTTTCTTTCTTTTCTATTTTTTCATTTAATATATCTGCAGTTTCAAAATTATACCATAAAGTTGGATTAATTGCATCTTTTGCTAATTCTTCAGCTTCACTTCCATTTCCACCTTCATTATCAGAATCATCGCTTTGCTCATTTATCATATCAGGAGTATCTGCTGTAATGCTTTGAACAACATCATAAATTTTACTCGCACCGCTTAGCAAATTTCCAACAACATTTAAAGTTGATCCAAAAGTTGTCATTTCTTGTGCTGCTTGTGCTGTATTTTTTGTAAAATCTGCAACTAAATTCCAATTATTAGCACCCCAAGCACCTAAAAAATTAACCAAACCCCAAACAGCATTAAGAATGGAGAATGTTTTATTTCCAGTAAGTGAACCCACGGCTAAACCTAAACTAATTCCTAGTGTAATACCCGCAGCTACACCTTCGCTAACCCCTATCAATGTTCCTAGCCATGCACCTTGCCCGCCAATCCACCAAGTAGCTACAGCCAAAACGATAGTGACAATAGGTACTAAAAAGCTTAAAATTCCTTTATTTGATTTTTCATATACATAAAGATAATAAAAACTATCCCATAATGCAAACCATCTATCTCTACGCCCATAAGGCAAATTTGAACTTTTTCTATATAGTGGATATACGCTTGGCGTAACACTTGTATCTTTTTTACCAAAGCTTTTATTATTTGGATATGAATAAGCTATATAAGGTTCTTCATAACAAACTAAATTAAAACTATTATAAAAACATAAAGGAGTTGCATATTTGCATTTATAATTTTCTTTTATTGAGTTAAATACTTCAAAAAAAGATATCTTTTTGCTTGTTAAAGTATGATATATTTTACTCGGATCACTTTCCCTAGTTTTTTGTGCTTTCTCATATACACTATAGGTTATTTCTACTTTTTCGATTCTAAATATATTTTTATTTAATTCTTTAAAATCATTATAAAATTTTTCAACATCAATGCATAATTTTTTATAAGGTTTTCCAAAAGTTGGTTTAAATTCAACATTTTCTACTTTAATTTCTGGTATTTTAATATCATCAATACTAGGATATATCCATTCATTATTTTTTTGGATGGTTTGAGAAAAAATAACCACTTCTATATCATTTATAAGCATGTCATAATTTATATTTTCCAATGCCTTATTTAATATATCTTTGAAATTTATTTTTTCATCAATATAAAAAAATCCTTTTCCATTATATTTCCAAACTTTTTCTTTTTCAAATAAAAGAGCTAAATTATTTGGAAAACCATAATAATACTGCATACTTCCTAAATTATAATTAGTTCTTATTTCGCAAATATCATGATATATTCCATTTTCACTACTAGGATCTCCTTGATAAGGTTTGTATGGATCTTGCCCTACGAAAAATTGGTTAAGTCCTAAATCATTATAGTTTTCCTTATTATAAGGTGCAGTGCTAGAACTTTTAATGTTATATTTTTTCACTATATACGAATTTTTAAATAGCGGATGGTTTATATTTTGAATTTGACTTCTACCTTTTCTTACAAGTTGTTTATGTGAAAGCTCAACATATTTATTTACACCTATCATAGCATAGATAAACCATTGTTTATATACTTCTTGCGTATCCAATTCTCCTATGTTTGATGGATAAGCAGGCTTAAGAGTATAATTTCTCATAAGCCTTTTTTCATCTATAAGCATTATGAAGACTTTTCTATATTTTCTATCTTTTCTTTAACAAGCTTCATAATTTCTTGTGGTATATCAAGACCACCGGTACAATATCCAAATTGAACACTCTGTGTAACTTTTGCAGCTTCTATTCTTAAATTATCATCTATCTGTGAAGTTTGTCTAGCTATTAATGCAGGTTTTGCTTTTTCTGTTTCTGTTTGAACTCTTAAAAGTAAAGCTTTTTCAGCGTTAAGCTCGTTTTCATCGCCTTGTAAAATCATGGATAAAGCTGTATTTTGACTTTGAGCTACTATGGTTTGTCCAACACTTACCAACGCTTGTGCTAAGCTTTGAAATTGCTGGTCATTTCTTATAACATTATCGTTTCCAAATTGTTCTAAAAGCTTTTTAAATTCTCCAAATGGAGATTTTTCTGCTAAACTCATTTCTAAAATTTGCGGATAAATTTCTTTAAATGCTTCAAGTCTTTTGTTGTAATCAACATTTGTATTACTCATTATTTAGCTCCTTTATTTTGCTTATCTGAATTTCACACTGTTTGTATTTGTAAAAAAGCATAGAATAAGCATTTAAAATATCAAGTTCATTTTTTGCTATTGGCTTTTCAAGGGGGCTTAATGTTAGTAGTTCTTGCGGAATTCTAACTTTTTGAATTTCTATTTTGGTTACTACTTGTTGAGTTTGCATCCCACAACCTATCAACGGCATCGTTAAAAAGCTTGGTAATATTATTTTCATTGCTTTTATAAATGTATTCTTTAACATATTGCACCCTTTCTTGTACTTGATTTTTTTGATTGTTTGCTTCATTTAAAGCCTTTAATTCTGTTTTATGAATTTGATTTAATTCTTTTAATTTTTCTTGATTATTTTCATTTATTTTTAAAGCCAAATCTAAATCACTTTGACTTTTTTCTAATTTTACCTTTGTGCTATCAAGTCTTAGATAAAAATATCCTGCTAAGATTGCCATTAAAGCTAAGGCGATATAAAGTTTTGCATTTCCAAATAAAAGATTTATCATATTTGTTTTAGAAGTTTAAGTAAGGTTTTTGTATAATACCCCTAAGGGTTAGCCGTAGGTCTGACCCCCTATGGCTAAATTCCACCCGCGAAAGGTGGTGATATAAATGTCATACCAGAAGTTTATAATTATAATTATACTACTTTGTGTAATTATAGTCAAGGCTTATTAGCCTTGCCCCGCAAAAGCGGGGTGTAAACTTTAACCTACTTAAACTTTTATCTCCTTTCTATGCTAACTCATTTGTTATTTCAAGTTTAATGTCTTCAAGATTTTTACCATACATCAAATCATAAAATTCTTTACAAGCTTGTCTGCTTTGACCGACACTTTCATTATTATTATCCTTGGTAAGTCCCAGTAAGATACAACCTTTTGTGTCTTTGTCAGTGTTTCCCCAGTGTATTAAAATTGCACGACTTGCTGGAACTTCATCATTATAAACATTTATCATTGTATCATCATCTTTTTTTGTAATACTTCTTAAAGTATTTTCAAATCGTGAAGGACTATGTCTTTTTAAATTATAATTTCCTTCAGGTATTCTTAAATCTTTACCACTCTCTAAACCTTCTTTGTCTTCCTCTAAAGAAAAGCATTCAAAAAGAATTTCTTCTTCATCACTTAAAACCTTAAATTTACCAATAACGCAAGTTTTGCTAGTATATCTTCTATTAATTGTTACTTTCATTATAATTCCTTTAATTTTTTATACAATTTATTTGGATTTGAGCTTCCTGCATTCATATCTCCTAGTTTAACCAAACCACCTATTTGCAAAGCCCTAACTATGATTTCAGAGCAAAACCATTTATCTTCACTATCCTTTGTAAATGTGAAAAATCCTAAAATTCCTAAAAAATCATATTTTTTACCTATTTGAGAGTAAAGAAATTCTTTTATTTTTACTTCATTTGTATTATTAGTTTCTATAAAATCCCATCTGCCAGTGTCTTTAAATTCTTTTATTCTTACGCCTTTATCTCTAGGGCTTGAGCTAATCATTAAATTATCTAAGATTATTTCACAATGAGAATAGGATTTTAAAAAATCTCCATTTAATCTTTCTTTCCAAGATGAAGTAAAAAAAGCTATTAATTTATCAAGAAAAGTAGCTTTATCATTTCCTTTGACTTTATAAAATGCAATTTTCATTCATTTTCCTTTCTTTTTATCAATGTTGCTAATTCTGTGTTTTCATATCTTTTGATTTCAAATTTCAATTCATCAATATTTTTATCAAGCTTATCTAGCTTATCTCCTAAAATTTTAGAGTGCAAATCAATGATTTTATTTGAGCTTTCTAATTGCGCTTTTGATGTGTCTAAGTGTGCTTCAGCTATTTTATTACTGATTTGAATTTCTTTTAATATATTGTTATTGTTTTCATTATTTTTTCTTTCAATATTTTTAATTTCTACTAAAATACCTTGTGTTTTATCTGTTTTTTGAAATAAAATATAGGCAAAATAAGAAACAGAGCAAAGGCAAAAGAATAAAAAAGCAACTATTCCACCATCTTTTAAAACATTGAATAACTCATTCATTTTTTACCCCTTAGCTCAAAATTTAAATCATCTAATCTATCTTTAATGTGCTCTAATTTTTCTAAAATTCTTTCTTTATCAGATCTACAATCTTCCATGCGACCTTTAAAAAGCTTATAATTTATAATTAAACTTAATAAAAAAATCACAAATAAAGCGCCAAAGGGTGTAAGTCCTTCTACATCTTTGGCAAAGCTTGTAATCATAGTTGTGTTAAAATCCATCACTCATCCCATTTAATACTTTGAATTTCTTCTAATGTTTGAGCTTGCTCGACTTTATCTTTAATAGTTCTAGCTTTAATTGTGTTTGTATTAACAGAATTTGCCATAATACCGCCAAGCTCGATTAATTCTTCTAAAGTAAAAGGTACCGCTTCATTATCTTTTGAAATCCAAACAAAGCCTTCAGGAAGTTGTTTTGTAATTGCAAAAAGACTAACAGTGCTTGTAAGCAAGTTTCTATCTTTTTCCGCACTTTGAAAGATTTTATCTTTATAAGATACTCCGCCTTCGATAGCGTTATTTTTAACTTTATCAATTTCATCTTTTTTAAATTCTTTAGCGTATTTAAGCTTTGCATCTTCGCTTGAAGCTTGACAAAACATTGAAAAGTATTCTTTTAAAAGTTCAGTTTCATTAGAATTTACAAGCACTTTCTTAACTGCTTCTAATCCTGCGTTAAGCTCTTCTTGAGTAATATCATCAATAAAAGTAAAATCATCATTAAATTTTATTTCTCTATCATCACTAACTACTGCTAAAAGTTGTTTAACGCTATAAATGTGGTCTCTTATAATTGATACTATTTTCATTTTTAATCCTTATTTAAAAATTATTCCATTTTGCGTTAGTGTATTAAAGGCAATGTTAGCTGTCAAATTTGAATTTGATGAAATATAACTTATTGAACCCGAGCTTGATGATATTCCATTATTACAATTAATTTGCTGTGTAGCATATATATTATTTAAAGAAGCAAATTGAAGTTTAAAAGCATTATTATAATTTTCACATTTTGTTGGTGTTGCATAAGTAAAATCTTCATATCTTCCGCCATTAATATTAAATAAGGTTGTTTTTTTAGAATTTCCATTTTCTTTAAAATAACAACCTTTGAAATAAATACTTCCTAAAATATTAAAAACGTTATCGATATCTTCGCTTGTTAAAATTGGAGCATTATAATCTTGTTGTGCAATAATAATATTTTTTTGAATATTTTCACCAATTGTAATAGTTCCATTTATTGAAAAATTTTGTAATAAATTTAAAGTTATAAATACACGATTTTTCGTTACATATTTACTAGCTTCATTAATAGCGGTTTGTAAATCCTCATAATCTCCACCACTTCCAACTTCCCAAGTAAGATTTTCGGTTAAAATCTTAACTTTTTTATTAAGATTAGCCGTTATGCTTTCTTTAGCTTGTTCTAAAGCTGTTATTTTTTCTCCTTGCTCTGCTTTAGCTTGTTCTATTTGAGATAATGCTTCTTCTTTAGTGCTATTAAATTCTGAAGTTGCTTGACTGAATTCTTCAAGTGCTTCTTCTTTTTTACTTGATATTTCAGATGTAGCCGTATTTTTAGCTTCATTAACAGCGTTTAACGATGTATCTTTTAATTGTGAAATTTGACTTGTAGCTGTATTGCTTGCTGTTTGCACTTCTTGCAAGGCATTAGATTTTGCACTCTCTAATGCAGCTGTTATTTCTGTGTTTTTATTATCTAATAAATCCAAAGCACCATCGTATTTTTCTCTTAACTCTTGTAAGCTTTGTGATGCTGAATTTAAATCACTTGCAACTTGTTCTAAGTCTGCCATTATTTACTCCTTATAACTTAATTTAATTATTTTTTTATCAAGTAAGACATTTTCTATTGAAAAAATGTGAGAATAAATTCCGCCCAAATTGTCTTTTATAATTTCATCAAATTTAGCTAGTTTTTCTTCGCTAGCAGTATTTAACTTACCTATATTTTCATCTGTTTTACTTTGTATGTTTGCTATACTTTCTTCGCTAAGAGAATTAATTGCTCTTAATTTTTCATTAGCATTAGAATTAAATTCATTAAGTTTATTTTGATAATTTGAATTAAACTCATTTATTAAAGTATCTAAAGCTGATTTTCCTTGTGCTATGATAAGTTCTATTTGATTTTTTTGAGCTAATATTCCACTTGTTTCATCTGTAATATCACTTGATACTTTCTTCATCTCATCGATAATACTTTGTTTAAGCTCTAATAAATAGCTTTCAATAGCTGTTTTATCGTTAGCAAGTTCAGTTCTTGCTACTTCTGTTAATCTCCCTAAATCTTCATTAGCTATTTTTGCTCTTTCTATAAAATTAGTTAAAGCTGTATCTGTTGTATTTTTAGTATTTTCATAAAGAGTTTGCATTTGCTCTTTTAAAAGATTTATATCGCTAAGTTTTGCTTGAATGCTAATATCTATTTCATTGGCTTTTAAATCAAGCTCACCTTTTAATCTATCATTATAACTTTGTAAATCAAGCTTTAAATTATCAATTTGAATTTTAAAATCTTTAATAATCTGTGTATAACTTTTTAAATCATTTGCAAATTCTTTAGAAGCTAAAATTGCATTATTTAAATCGTTTATCGTTTCATCAGCTTTATTAACAATTTCAATAGCTTCTAAGACATCTTCATATTTTCCTACTATTTCATCTTCTAATTTTTCACAACGCTTTAATAAATCAATCATATTTTGATTTAATCTTTGATTTTCAAAAAGAATAGTGTTTATTTTAAGCTTTATTGTTGCTTCAGCATCATTAACTATATCTTGTACTTCTGATTTTACATTTTTAAAATCATTGGTTATGGATATAATCTCATTCTTTGTTGCTATAATATTTGAAACAAGCTTATTTACAAGCTCTATATTAGAATGCAAATCATCTTTAATACTTTGTGCGTGTTCTAATTCTTGTAAAATTTGTTCTTTAAGCTCTATTGATAAATCTAAATAGGATTTAGTAAGATTTTTGTTTTCTTCTACTTTTTCAAGTCCTGCATTAAAATCAACAGCTATATCATAATATTCTTCGAGTTTTATTTTTATAATTTCAAAATTTTTATTAAACTCGTTAAGCTCAGGATATTTTTCTTTAACAATATTAACACCATTATTTATGTTTTTTTCTAACTCTATAATGTTATTATAGATATTCTCTATATTGTTTAAAGTATCGTTTATTTTATTGCTTATTTTTTCTATTTCATCTTTTTTGTTTTTAACAAAATCAGTATTGCTTTGTGTAAGTTCGCTATTTTCTATAACTAAATTTTTAAGCTCTAAAGTTTGAGTATAAAAGTTATTAACTTGTTCTTTTAAGCCTATAATTTCTTCTATTCTAGTATTATCCAAAGCAGTAGCAACATCTGAAATTCTTGCTAAAACTTGATTTATAATTTCAAGTTTTTCTCTACCTGTTTTTAACTCGTTTAAACTTGTTCCCATTTTTAACCTTCATAATAATCACTATCTTTAATTCTCTTTTCACAAAAGAAAAGCAGATCATCCATGGCTAAAAGCCATTTTTTATCATCTAAATAAGCTATAAAATCAGCACTATTTATACTTTGCACATAGTCTTTATAACTCAAAGCTCTATTAAATTTTTTTGTGAAATTACAATTACAACCATGTTCTTTCATCATCAAGCTCCTTGCCATCATTAGCTATATACTCATAAATTATCTTGTCACATAATGCAAGAAAGTCTTTTTCTTCGCATCTTGTAATCAAATAACAAACATAATTAATCACAGCAAAACTAAGTGTTTCATCTATCATTAAATGTTCTTTTTCATTGTCAAAATCAGGCTCATCAGGAATAATCAAAAAATGATTATTCCTAACTTGCCTAAAAACTTTTTCGCCTTGTTCTACATTTTTTAAAAGAACGCTAGGAACACATTTTGATAAAATATAATAAAATGCTTCCATAAAATAGGCTTTCAAAACTTCATCATCTTCTATCATTTTGTAAGAATTTTTAACTTTAGCGATAATGAGTTTTTTAGCCATAATACAAAGCATTATGCACCTTTTGCTGCTTTTAAAACCGCTTTAGCCTTTGTATTATTTGTACTAGTTAATCCCACTCCTATAGCAAAAGCATCAGCATTTCTTACCTCTAAAGTGCTTTGTGTGTAAAATCTTTTTGCTTTTGCAGTAATATCAGTTGGAACATCTTCAATCATAGTAGGAATATAAAGCCCATGTTTCATATACTCAAAATCCCCAGCAATTAAAACATTCCCCAAACCATATTTAGGGCTTAATAATCTATGCATATGAAAATTTACCGTTCCAAAATCTGTTTCAAGGCTTACTACTTGTCCTACTAGTTTTGTTTCATTGCCTAAAATTCTTGTAGCAAATTTGTTAATAGCTCCTTTTAAGTCAGCTCCTAAAAAGACATCTTTAGGTGTAACTCCACTATTCCAAATGTTTTGTAAGATTTGATTGAGTTTATCTTCTGTTAGTTCTGTTGCAGTTCCGCTCCAATCTCCTGTTTCATCAAAAGCTAATACATTTCCACGCTTTCCATCAGCAAAGCTATCTTTTCCTTTAGCGATATAATGAAAAAGTCCAGCCATTTCTCCACTTGTTGCTTCTTGTGCTTGAACATAATCTTTGAAAACTGATTTTTTTACATCACTATCTCTGCCTAGACCAAATAAAGCATACTCCATATCCATTTTATGTTCTTTGGTTTTTTTGCCTATTTGATACTCCATTTCATTACCACCATATTGATTTGCTTTTAATAAAGCTTTTGATACCATGGCTTCGGTAATGAATATTTGAGTAGCATTTGTAGTTTTTTGAGCTGTGTTTTTTGTTTCGCCTACAAATTTACTTAACTCTAAATTTGCATTCTTTTTTGGTTCTTCAAAAGTATCAGTAATCCAACTATGAGTTAAAGGATTTGTAACCTTTGAAGTGCCTATTTTATTTAGAATTGGTGTTTCAGTAGCTCCAATTTTAATAATCGTTTCATATATTGATTGTTTTAACTTAACATTTTCTGTTGCGGGTGCTGTATGCCCCATTGAAGGTAAAGCCATTTTTGAATTCTCCTTAGTTTAGTTTTAAGGATTTTTCCAAAAATGACTATTTCAAATATAGTGTGTTTTGAAATGAAATTAAATTTTTAAGTATTTTTTATGTATAATTTTATGGTTTTAAGGATATCTCTTTGAAGACTTTGTAAAAAGTTTGAAAGGAGGTTAAGATGAACGAAGTTATTATAATCTTAATGCTTTTAGTAGTCCTTATCGTAGCGATAAAGAGCTAGATAAGAACTAATCTTTTAATATAGTTAATGATATTTTAAAGAAACCCTGCTTAGTTTGTCCTTAAAACACTAAAAAGTCTTCAAAAAAAGCAGGGTGAAGACTTCAAATATTTATACTTTTATAAAATAAGTATAAATTAATTATAAAAAAAGTATAATCTAATTAAAATCAGTATATGCTTGAATTTATGCTATAATTAATAATCGCCATTGACACTACTCACGCTTAAAGTGTCAGTATTAAGCCTAGCTTTAGTGCGTATCGGCTAAGCTAGGGGCGATAATATTAATAAAAATTATATGCAGTTATAATCCACTTTTTATCTTTACCTTTATAATCAAGTGCTACCATAACTCTACTATTCTTAATATCAATAAAAGCTCTATTATTACCTTTTTTTACATTTCCATTATTTATAATATTTTCTATTTCTTTTATAAAATTTAAAGCTTTATTTTTTGCTTCTATTTTATTTAACCCTTGTTTAATGAAATCTTCTTCTCTTCGATTGACAATATGACTTAATCCAAAGTTTCCATCTCCCCAAACCAAATCAATATCTCCTAAATCTTTTCTATGAAAAGCACCTGCTACCTGTCCTTGTTTTTCAATGAGTAGTTTTTGTAAAGCACCTTTTCCATCGTGATAATATTCTGCATAATTTTCACCAAATTCTTTTAAAGGTTGTATGTTTAATTCTTGTTCGATTTTACCCCTTAAAGCACTTGGAATATCTTTTTTTACCCCTTTATTTGTGCTTTCTTTAGCATTGATTATCATCTGTCTAGTTAAGTTGTATTCAACAGTATTTAAATTCATCTTATCTAAAAAATCAAGTTTATTGTCTTTATTTTCTTTTAGAAAATTATCATATCTTTTTAGAATATCTTCGCTAGCCTTTTTATCATTTTGTATTTTTTCATCAAGTCTTTGTTTTACGCTTTTTTTTATTCTTTTTCTTTACTTCTTTATTCTTAATATTATCTTTTATATCATCCATTAAGTTTTTTTTAGGCTTAGCTTGGGTAGAATTTTTAGAAAATAAACTCGTGGTATTTCGCACATCTTTGCCACCTTGTGAGTTTATGTTTTCCACTTCTGCCTTATTTTCTTTAGGATGTGCGTTTGGCTTAGGAAGTGGGCTTAATTCTTCTAGCTCCAAAGAATAAATCCTGTGTCCGTGTTCATAACTTTCTTTTAATGTTATTTTTGCTTGAGAATTATTAAGATTAGCTACATATCTATGTATAGCTTTTACATCTTTACTTCCTTTTTTATCAGCTTCACTCATAATAAATTTTGCATTTTTAATAAACCTTCTATATTATTGACTGCCTTAAAATGTTCTTCTAGTGTAAATCCATTATTTATACTCTTTTGTATAGCTTTATCGCTAGTCATCTTATTTAATCCAGTTGTGCTAACCCTAGCTTTGATTTTTGTTTGAGAATTTTCTATATCTTTATTAAGTATAGATTTTAATTTATTTTTACTTTCTTCTCTTAAAATTGTTTTATTTGGTTGTTCAATTAAATCTTTAACTTTTGAGTTAAATTCTTTTCTAGCTTCTTGTGCTTCTTCTTTGAGTGTTTTATCTTTAATACTTTCTATAAATTCTTTAGCCGATCTATCAAAATCTTTTAAATTATTTATATTGCTAAACCCCCTTCGCATTTGTATTCTTGTTCCAGCTCTTTTGCCAACTTCCCATAATCTCATAAAATAAAAAGCTATATAATCAGTGAAATTATTAACAAGCATTGTTTTAGCTCTTTCTATGAAATTTGTACTTATTCCATGTCCTAGTTCTTTTGCTTTTGAATTTAAAATACCATCTATTACAGTTTCAAAGTTAGTACGTAAATCACCTATTGTTTTTAAAACTTCAATCTTCTCTTGTCCTGATTTGCTTTTTGGTTTAAAGTTTTCAAAATTATCCATGACCGCTTTACAATTTACTGCAAATTTGGGATTATTGGCATCTCCTATATTTACTTTATTTTTTTCTAAAGCTCTAGTTATTATTTGATTATCTAAAACTTTAATCTCATCATCATTAAGTCCTTTTGTTATAGCTTCATAATTCTTTTTTGGATTAGTTTCATTAAGTATTTTATCTATATCTTTTGATATCTCTTTTTCACTTCCTTCTAGTTTTTTTCCTAATTTACTTTTATCATATACTTTAAAATCTGCATAATCTTTTCTAATCTTGGTTAAAATCTCTTTTGCTTCTTGGGGATTATCAGCACTTTTTACTATATTTTCTAAAAATGCGTCTTTTAAGCTATTTAAAAAATCTTTATAGTTGTAACTTGAGCTTTCTTTTATTTTATTGCCTATAGCATCAATTCTATCGTAAATCTCTTTAACGCTTTTACCATCTAATGCACCGCTTTTTGCTTCATGAATAAAATTTTTTATCATAGCTGGTGTGCTTTCACTATAAACACTTGAGTTTAAAACTATATCATCTATGGTTTGCTTATCTACTTTTACACCATTTGGATTAAGTTCATCTAGTTTATCAAGTCCTTTTCCAAATTCATCATAAGCTCTTTTTGCTCTAGCATCTCTTAAAGCATAAAGCTCATCAGCCTTAGAAGCATTATTTAAATTTAACTCTTTTAATATAGCCTCATCTTGTAAGTGTGAAGAGTTTGCAACCTTATTTGCCATTTTAGGGTCATTTGCTAAAACACTTCTTGCCATATTAGCTAAATCATCATTCATAAAAGAAAGATTAATAAGATCTTGTTGATTCAGTGCTGCTTCTTTTGAGCCTATATTTTTACTAATATTATTTAGTGAATTAGTTACGCTGTCTGCTGTATTTTTCACAAAGCCATTTTTTGCAGTATTTGAGAAATCTTTTATTTTGCTTGCCACTCCATCAACTAATGCATTTCCTTGATTAACTTCTAAAGGCATAGCTCTTGATTTTTGCAATATATCATCATAATTTCTATTTCCGCTTTCTATTAGCTCTCTTGCATAAGCTTTTGAAGTTTCGCTACCTTGTGAAGCTAAATCATTTAAAATACTAGGGCTTATTTTTCTAAGCTTATCCCCTATATTTTCTTTTAAATTACCACCTTTTACTGCCATGCCATCTATCATATCTTTACCGGCTTGTGCTCCTGTTTTTGCCATATTATAGGTATTTTTTAAAGCTCTTGCTCCTTTGGCAACTCCTGCAAAAGCTGCATCTCCTATTAAAGAAAGTCCTGCATTTTCGCCCATAAGCATAAAAGCTTCTTTTAAATTCATATCTTGATTTGTATCTTTTGTATTTCCGTAGTAATCATATCCTGCCCCTAAAGATGCACCAAGTGCTCCCCCTGCAACCATACCAACCCCACCGCCTAGCATTGTACCGCCAATGGCACCTGCTGTTCCTAAAGCCATACTAGCACCATTATCTCTTAATCCACGATATAAATTACCCATAGTGCTACCTTGCACTTTTGAATAATTTCCGTTATTATCTTGCACCCAATAAGATCCATCATCATCTTGCAATAATCTTCCACGCCCTGATTTTTGCAACTCATCGCCTAAATCTCTCATAAACTGATTACTTTTTCTTACTACTTCATTATCATCAGCAAAAATAGGTTTAGAGGCATTAAATTTAGATTGCTTATCTAAAATATAATTACTTAAATCATCAGCATTCATGGATGGATTTTTATTATAATCATATAAATCCCTTTTATATTCACTAATATTTCCCATAGGATTTGTTAAATTTTGGTCTTTGAAATTATATTTTTCATATTCTTTAGCATATTTATCTTTATTTTTATAAAAATCATTTATTACTTCATTTTTTAAATTTGATAAATATTCACTTGTATTTTGATTTTCACTTTGACTTGCTCCATCTTGTAAAAATGAAATAATATTATTTTCTTGTGGTTTTTCTAATAAAAATTCTCTTATATTCATTGTATTAATCCTTGTTTTTTTAATTCTTCTACGCTAACTTGCATTTTTCTACCTGCTTGATTAACTAATATTACATTACCATTAGCATCAGGCTCTGATATTTGAGCATTAATTCCATTAAAACTAACGCTATGTAATTTTGGTGCATTTTGATTTTGCACTTCTAATATATTTTTGACTAAATCATTTTGTATATTTTGATTAGTTGTTGAATTATCTATAATTACCGCATTTTTACTAGGTTTTGAGTATTTTTCATCCCAATAAAAAGCTTTTACCTTTGGGGCATAGTTATTATAAAAATTCATATTCTTTTGATAGTCTTCTATAGCACTTTGTTTTTCTATATTTGTTTTGGCATTTCCTAGTCTTTCTACTAATTCCATTTTAAAAGAATTTGGAGCTTCTGCTAACCATTCTCCTGCTAATGCTTGAGCTACCCTTTGATTATTTGCTTCCATAGTATAACCATTAATAGGGAAATTGGCTTGTATATTCTCTAAATTCCATTTAGCATTTTTACCACCCCTTAATAAATCACTTTGCATTCTTTTTAAGAATAAATCACTTGCATCATTTAAATCCGTACTTTGACTTCCCCATCCACCAAAACCACGCTCTATAGCTCCATTCCAAAAACCATGGGTTGTATCATATGTTTTACCTTGATTATTTGCTAAATCTAAAAACTGAGCGTCTGCTTTATATCTTGTATTGTTTTGTAAATTTATATTGTTTTGACTATCAAAATCTTGACTATTACTAAAAACTCCATTTAATAAATCTTGCTCTTTTTGTTTTGCATTTATCTCATTTTGTAATTTTTGGAGTTCTAATAATCCTTTTTGATAATTTAAATCCTTGTAAGCCTTATTAGCATTTATTGCTTGCTGTCTTAAAGCATTTTGCATGGCATATTGTCTAGCTCTTTGATTATAATTCATTTGCCATTGCTGATCTGCTATATTTGCTCTTTCTTTTTGATAATCAAAGTTTCTCTCATTTTGCAAAAGCTGATTATTTTGCATAGCCTGATTAAATTCCATTTGTTGCTTTCTTAAATCTTGCTCTTGCTGAAACTCATTAGCTTTAACTTTATCATCAAAACTTTTGCTCATGATGTCATATAAGACACCACCGACTTTTCCTGCGTTTTGTATAACGCCTGTATCAGGATTAAATACTACTCTTTGTGGGTTATAAAATGCCATTTTGTTTCCTTTATTCTTTCTTTTAAAATAAAGGATTTAAGGAAGTTTGTGTATAATTTTAAAAGGGTGCAACGCCAAAGGGTCGCCACCCTTTAGCGTTAATTTACCGCCCAGTTGGGAGGTGATTAAATTGCTAACCAAAATTATAGTTATAATTATACTACTTTGTATAATTATAGTCAAGGCTTATTAATACTTGATTTCCCCTTTTTAAAGGGGAGCTATAATTTCCCTTTGGCTTCCTTAAATCCAAATCTATTTAATTGCTCCAAACATTTTGAAGTTTATTTTCCATATTCTTTCTTCTATTTAATTCTTCATTAGCTAGATATTTATTGAAGTTATAAGCATCTTTTTGTAGCTCATAATTCTTTTGCGCCATCTTTTGCTGATTATAAGCACCATATAAAGCACCAGCACCGCCTAAAACATTTCCTAATCTATCAAAATTAGTTACTTTATTTGCATCAGAACTTTTAAATAACCAATCTCCAAAATTACTAAAAGAATTTTTTAATCCATTTAAAAAACCACCACTGCTACTTGCTAAATTTGGAGTGAAATTGCTTGTTTTCATCAAAGTATCTGCAAAACTAGAGCCTAATCCTGTACCACCTTTTAAAGCTGTTATAAAATCCATAATTTCTCCTTTATACTAAACTTAATAATTCTTTGCCTAGATCTATCTCGCTAACTTCGCCTTTTTTTAACTTATCGTTAAAATCACTAGTTCTTACATTATTATTTGCACTTGATA
Organism: Campylobacter sp. US25a; assembly: GCF_004379075.1. Taxonomy (NCBI): domain Bacteria; kingdom Pseudomonadati; phylum Campylobacterota; class Epsilonproteobacteria; order Campylobacterales; family Campylobacteraceae; genus Campylobacter; species Campylobacter sp. US25a. The sequence continues at coordinate 83,720 of NZ_RYYM01000002.1, read as the reverse complement.
AATCTTCAGCTTTTTTGGCATTATTTGATTTTCCGACCAAATTAAGTAAGGTTTTCCAGCTGTCAATATTCCCTTCGCCTAAACCATTTAATTTTGTTGCAAGTTCTGCCATAGCCTTTAAATCCGCATCAGGATAGGCTTTTCTTAACTCGCTTTCTACTTGTGCGTATTTAGCGATTAGTGCATCTTGCTCTTCTTTGTCTTTTTGCTTTTTATCAAGCTCTTCAAGCCTTTTTAATTTCTCATCAAGTCCATCAAGTCCTAATTCTTTTAAATACTGCTCTCTTTGTAATTCTTGTTCGCTTGGCTCTTTTTTTGGATTTTTTAAAGCTTCAAGCTCACTCATTAAAGCATTTAATTTGTTGTCATTTTCACTTTTATAAGCTTCAAACATCGCCTTATAATCAGGCTCGTTCTCATTAGCAACCTGCATAGGTTCATTATCTACCACTTGCGTAGGTTCATCGCCATTATTAGCAACATCTCCTTTATCATCATCTGTTATAACATTTATTAAATCTTTTAAAGCATCATTTTCCATCTTCTTCATCCTTTATTTTGTTAATTATTACATCTAAAAAAGCCATAGTATCTAAAGCTTTTAACCTTAACTCTTTCTCATCATTATTTTTTGCTATATAAAAACATTCACTATATTTTGCTTTGATAAAATCTATTAATTTCTTTCCTCCTTTAGTTTTAGATATATCACTTTTAATTTCAATATTAAGCATTAGTTTCTCCTTGCATTTGTGGATTAATATCTTCATTATTTTCAAAAGCAAATAAACTATTTACATTCTTTACACCTAAAATTGGTAATAATTCTTTAATAAGTTCTTTGCTAGCATTTATAATCCCATAAGCAGAATTTGCATCGCCTATGCTCATATACATTTGATATAATTGTGAAAAAACTTGCATACTAGCTTGAATTCCTGCGCGTCTAATTTCTTTATTCATGGCACCTGTGCCGGTTTGAATTTTAAATCTAAAACTAGGTATATCCTCTCTTTGAAAACCATTAAAAAAATTATCTTCTCCATACTTAAAAACAAGCATTGCAAATCTATCAAATAAAGGCTCTATAAAAGTTTCGTTATACTGTCTTATATAATCAGCACTTCTTCTCCCACCTTCTTGTGCTTTTATGCTAATTTCTGTTGCTGTTTCATTTTGTGCAGTTTGAGCTCCATTGTTTTGTGGACTAATTCCTGTTACTTCTGTTAGTTCGCTTTCTAAAAGTTGTAAATTTATTCCCGCACTATTTACATTTGGTGGTGGTAATATTTGCACACCCTTTGGATCGTCTGTATATATTGGTTTTCCTAAGGTTTCTATATCTTCTCTGCTTACTCCCATTGATTTTGGCATCATTATTTTAGGCATGATATGAGTTCTTGCTGCATCTATTAAAAGATTTCTAGTTATATTAATTTCATCTTGCAAAGGCATAGCAGAAGCCATTATAGGCTCGCCATAAGCACTTACATAGTTTTCGTTATCTATCTTTTTAAGTTGTGGTAGCATTGAACCCCATACAAAAGGCTGTCCATCTTGCAAAGTAACTTCATTTCTAAGTAAATTATTTTCAAATAAGGTAGAAACCACCCACTCATCATCGTTTTTTCTTTCATAAATATCATAAAGCTTTACTTTTTTATACTCATCATCTTCATCAAAAAGCTTTTCAATTTCTATTTTTTTATAAAACCCTAGCTTTTGTCTTTCATGGATTTGATTATAAGTTAGGTAAATTTCATTAACTATATAACCTACATCTTCACTATTTAATGCATTTGGATCAAAGAATATACTATCAATATCTACTCTTTCAATGCGTGGCATTCCCTTATGCCAAGTAACCTTAGCTATACTCGTTCCCACAAGTAAAACATCTAAGAAAAGCGGTTGAAAAATCTTAAACATATTGATTTTACCACTATAAAAATCTATGGCATTTTGCCAAAGCTCTATAATCGTATCATCGCTATTAATGTAAGTTTCAATATCTGCCATTCTCTCACTATTAAAATACACATCATTTAAGCTAGTGATTAAATACTTTACCTTAGCGTTTATTTTTGGTATGTAAATGCTTGATTTATTTCTTTTTCTCAATTTTTGCATTACCTTATTTTCAAGCAAATAAGCATCTTGCAACTCTTTAAAGTGTGGTTTGTAATTTTCATATCCACTTTTACTTTCGCTAATGAGTTGTGTTAAAAACGATACTCTCTCATCATTAGTTCTTTTTGTTTTCATTCATAATTCTCCATATTGTTGTTTTGCTTAAATTTGTTATTTTTAAAATATCTTTTTCATTCACTCCTTTTTCAAATAAAAACTCCGCAAATTCTCTTTTAAATTTCTTTTTAGAAATATTATTAAACCCTGATACAAGCTCTAAAAATTCATTTGCAAGACTTGACTTTATAGCCTCATCGCTTAAATTTGAAAGCTTTTTTATTTTGTTTACATCAATTGCATCATAGATCATTAAAAACTCACCAGCCATCATAACTCCAATCTTCATTAGTATTGTTTCTGCTGTATAGTTTTTCAAAAAAAGTTAATGCCACCGCATCGCTAACATCAGGACTTTTGCCATAATTCTTTTTTAATTGTTCTTTTGAAACTATCTTTAAAAGCCCTTTATCGCTATATTCATACTCAATCATTCTCATATCTTTTTTTAATTCTTCATCTTTAAAAAGCTCCATGTGTTTTAAGTTTTTAGCAAAGGTAAAATACATTTGTGCTCTTTTATTTAAGTATTCATTACTGGTTGCAGAATTTGCAGAATTTGCCTCAAATACAGGCAAACCATAATTTAACAAGACATCATATACGCCAACGCCAAGACCACAAGTATCTATAAAAATTCCCTTTGGTTTATCTTCGCTTTGATTGTATTCAGCTAGTATTTTATTAGCAAGTTCCATAGTTCCAAGTTGTGAGTATTTTTTAATCTCATCAACTACAAAACCTTTTCTTTTTGCAAGAACACTCTTATCATCTCCATATCTTGCTACATCAAGCCCCCAAATATTCTCGCCTTGCATTTTTTCAATGCTAAAAGAGTTCTTGCTCATCGCATTTTCAATTTCACTTAGAGAAAATAATTCAGCACTCGAGCTATCTATAAACTCGCCATAAATTTCTTGCTTGACAACTTCGCTATCTTCTCCACCCACTTCTTCAATTAGTTCTTTAATCTGATCTTCTTTTAAAAATGGATTATCATAGCTTGAGAATTGAAAATGTTTCCAATTTTTATCGCTGAGTTCTTTTCTGCAAAGTTCATAAAATAGATTTTTTCCTTTAGGAACTCCACCGATAATCGCTCTTGATTTAGGGTTATCAAGCAACATAGGGCGTATGGCGTTATACCAAAGATATTCTCCTTTGCTGCCTTTTAAAATAATTCCTGCTTCGTTTAAGATAACAAGGTCATATCCAAAACCTTCGATATTTTCACTTCTTTCGGCACTTCTCATATGAAGCACTGCTCCATTAATAATTAGTTTCTTGTCTTGCACACTCCATGAGTAAAAATCTTTTGGCAAGTTTTTTAACTCAGGTGTAAAATATAACTCGTAATAATTTTGTAAATTTGCTTGTATGGTATCCACCCATAAAACATTTTGTCCTAAAAGCAAGTTTTCGATAACAAATTTTGCACTTCCCCTTGTAAAACCAAGTCTTCTGCCCTTTGCTACAGTTATAAAGCGTGGATTTTTACCATCAAAAACTTTAAGTTGTGCTGGAGTGTAAGAAAAGTCAAGCTTTAATTTCATTTAATTTCACTTCTTATGATTTCAATTTTTTGAACATTATCGCTAACTACTTCTTGTTTATCCACATATCCGTGCTGATTTTTTAGTAAGAACATGCTAACACTTGGGGTATAAGTACCGATTAAAGAATGGTTTAAAATATCCATTTCACATTTTTGCTTAGCTTGAGATACAATTTCTCCAAAATCCTTATCCTTCTCCCACTCGCCTAAGGTTTGCATTGTAATTCCTAAATACACAGCTAATCCCACTTTTGTTTTAGGTGCAAAAATAATACTCTCCTTAGTTTCTTTTAAGACAACTCTTTCATTAAAATAACTCTCTATTTTTAAAACAAGCTCTTCTTTTGTCATACTTTTGCCATTTGTCATCATTCTAGCCATTAAGCCACCCCTTCTTTAAAATCAAATTCTTTGATTTCTAAGTTTAAAAAAGATTTTTTAAAACTAATAATCTCATAATCGCCTTTTAAAACATTCTTATCGTTTTCAAATAACGCATCTAACACGCATTTTACGATATTGTCCCCATCGCCATGCCTTTTGCTGTTAAATCCTATTTTTAAAGAAAACTCATATTTCTTTTGCTTATCAAAGGCTTGAAAACAGCTAATATTATTTTGTCTTCTAAACTCCATTTGCAAGAGTTTTTTAAAATCTAAATATTTAAGATAATCTTTACATGCAAATTTAGATCTTTGCGTGGTTCTTTTATAAGGAACTGGGTTGCTTTTTAAATCAATTTTTAAAATATACTTTTCCATTTCAGACTTTCTTAAATTTAGCTTATATTTTTAAAAGCCATTTTGACTTTTACTTTCTTTTGAAATTCTTCTTGATTCTCCTTAAAAAATTTTTTCTGTACCTTCTTAAAGTTATTATATTCTTCTTCATGGCTTAAAGATGTATATCCTTTTATCTTATAAGAAGTATTTATATATATCTTTTCCTATGCGCTCTTGATTTTTAAATATAAAATCTATTAAAGCGTGTTTAAATTCGTTATTTTTTAGCATTTCTCCATCTTCGTAGGTTAATTCTCCAAAATTATTTAGACAAACCAACATATTAATTGATTTTGCTAATCGTTTAAAAAGGTTGCCCTGTCCATCATAACAAACATATGAGTATTTAAAATCACTTTCAAGCAATCTAAAAAATGGACTATTTTTATATTTATTTTTTAACCATTCTAAAAAAATTTCTTTGTCTTCAAAACGCTTTTTAAACTCGATTTCAGCTCTTTTGCAAACTCTTCTTAATTTCTCATAGGTTGTCCCTACGATATTCTCTCTTTCTAAAGTTTCGAAATAAAAATCTAAGAAAGCATGAATATCCTTTGCATCTTGCAAATATCTACCTACTATATCAGTTGCTTGAGCCTTATTAATTTCCAATAAGTCCATTAAAATTTGTATTTTTTCTTGCATTTTTTACTCCTTAAAAGCATCCTAAGAGCTTGTTTTTGTTCTCATCTTTCATTCCGTAATACTCCATCAAGCTATCAACCACACTAGGATTGGCTTCTTTTTTTCTGTTAAAACGCTGATTTTTTCTTGCTTCATTTTCTTTAGCGTATTTAAGCCATGTATAAAGACTTCCTGCCACACTTGACATTCTTTTTCCATTTCTTTTCCATTCCCTAGCATCCCAATAGCCTATAAAATCATTAGCCAACTCTTCACCAAAGTTTGTGCCATTTTTCTCATTAAAAGCTATTATTTGTCTCATGAGTTCATTTGCATTTGGGACTTTAAACTCTTTTTTTGCCATTTTCTCTAACTCCTTTTTGTTAAAATCAATAAAGCTCGTCACAAAAGAGGCGTTTTGATTAGAAACGCATTCTTTCTTTTCTTGATTATTTTTTAAATTTTCTAAATTCTCTTTTTTTATAAATTTATTATTATTAATATTTATATTATTTATAAATTTATTATCGTGTGCGTGCGTGCGTGTTTCTATATAATGCAAATTCTCTTTTTTTTCGTTTTCAGTAGTTAATTTTCTGTCGATTGATAAAGTGTTATTTTTAAGAGTTTTGCTTAGCTTTTCATCACTGTTTTTAAGCAAAGATAAAGATTTGTTAAAATGCTTTTTAACTTGATAATTTTCATCTTTTAAAATCCATTCATAAAAATTTAAAGATCCATTTCTAACCTTTTTAATTTCTAAAAGCCTAAGCTCGATTAATTCTTTTTTGGCAATTCTTAATCTATTTAAACTCATTCTTTGATTATTTTTAACTTTTATAAACTCTCTTAGATAGATCTCACTTATAATCGTTTTTTCACTAAGTTTAGCTAGTTGTATATATAATGCCAGAGCATCAACACTAAGTCCTCCATAAGCTATAGTGTTTGATAATTTCAAATAGCCTTTTCTTTCTCTCAATCTTTTTCGCCCGATAGCCACATCAAAGCTTGCTATAAAACTTGGTATCATTTTTTAAATCCTTGTAATTCTTTGATTTGCTTATCAAGATTCAAATCTATAATTTCTATGATTTTTTCTAATCTATTATTTACAAATTCACTAGTAGCAACTTGATTTCCTATATAAGCACCAGCCATCAAATAAGCAGTTTGTTTGCTTGGAGTAAGAATTGCAATAGATCCTGTTATTATGCTAATAGGAATAAAGATTTTCATTCCTTTTATTCCTATATTTGCAAATTCTTCACTGTGTTCAAATTTGCTACCATAGTAGAGAATAATTGCAAAAATACCACAAGCAAGAGTCAAAATGCCTGCGGTAAAGAATACGCGATTGATATCATCAAGTATTGATGCTATGTAAATCAAAAAAACTAATTTCATAAAAAAAACCTTTTGAAAAATCCTATTTTTCTTTGCTCTTTGCAATATTCTTTTACAAGTAGTTCTATATTATTTTTTTCTTCGCTTTTCGCTAAAAAATTAAATAATTCACAATCTAAAAACATTGTTTCATTTTTAAAAATAGAACCCTTTCTTTTTGATAAAAGTCTTTTAACCTCAAGGCTGGTATTTACTGCGAGTTTTTGCATTAAGTTATCTATTTCATCTAATATCATAACTGTTTTTGAATTTTGTTTTACTCCAAAAGTATAATGATAATCCAACTCTTTGCTTTTAAATATTTCAAAATCCTGTATATAATTCACTCCATTAAAAATTTTAAGAACAATAAATTCTTGCTCAGCATAAACACTAAAACTTTTAATTGTATGTGGTCTGATAAAAGAAGAGTTGATTTTAATCACTTTCATTCTCTATCCTTTCGCTTTCTCCCACGCTTAGGTATGTTTATAATTTCATTCATTGTTTTACTCAAAATTTCAGAATCTCCCCATGCTTCTAATGGAATATTAAATTCATCTTTTAATTTTAATGCGGTTTTTATATCAACCTTCCTATTGCCGTTAAGTTTTGCATACCAAGAGCTATTGGCTCCTCCAAATTTCAAAGTTATTTTTTTAATTAAATCTATTCTTTTCATAAATATAATTCTACAAAATGGATAATTAAAATTTTCTTAAAATAATCCGATTTGTAGAATTATAAATTATACAATATGTATAATTATTTTGGAATATAAGGTTATAAAATATGAATGGAGAGAATTTAAAGAAACTCTTAAAAAAGCATAATTTAACACAAAATGAGCTAGCAGAGAAATTAACCGCATATGGGTATAGAAATGGACATGGAATTAAAACCGCTGCAATTTCAAAATATGCATTAGGACAAAGAAAAATGACTGCAGAATTTATCGAAGCGGTTTTGAAAGTTCTTGGAGAAACTGATGCAAATGTTTTAATATCAGATGAGCCAATTGAAGTACAAAGAATTAGAATTACTGGCTCTATAAGTTGCGGCTTGCCAATTAATGATGTTTATGAGTGTCAAGATGAATTTACTTATATACCATTATCACAAAATAAATCAAATTTAAAAGCAGCTAGAGCGAATGGCGATAGCATGTTTCCTATAATTGAAGATGGAGACATTATTATATATGATACAGACAGTTCAAAACCAAGACATGGAGATCTTGTTGTTTATACCTATAATAATGAAATTGCTTGCAAGATTTTTGTAGAAAAGAAAGATGTTGGAGTTATTGAATTTAAACCAGTTAACCAAAGTGATAGTTTTAAAACGACTACTTTTAGGATTGATATCGATGATATCGATGATTTGAAAATCTATAAAGTTGTAAAAATTCAAAAGACACCAAATAACGCAAAATCTAATTTAAAATTGGTAAATGAAAATTGAAACCTTTAAAAATTCTATAGAAGTGGTGGGATGATGAATATAAAAGAATTATTAAGTATCGAAAAACATCCAAAAATACAACAAACTTATATGTTGCCAAGTTCTGAAAATTCTAAATCTTTAAAAATAGAATTACAATGCGATGATGATAAATATCATAAAGATAGTTTTATACTTGATATTTCAAGATCTAGTGTGCAATTTCAAAGAAAAACAAACCAATACCGTTATAATGCAACTAATATAATAGCAAGAATTGATTTTTACGCTTCTCATACAAACCCAGAATTTAATCCAAATAAAATTCCAAGTGATAAAAGATTATCAGAGCTTATGGAAAAATATAGCGAATTTAGATTTAGAGACCAAAATCATATCCATATTTTTATCGAAAGCTATGCAGATAAATGGGCTTTCCCTTTAAACGAATTTAATATTAAAACAAATGATGATTTTTTAAATCAAAGCTATGATTTTTGCCAATTTTGTAATATAATAAATATAAAATTTGCAAAAGGTGATTTATTTTGTTAAACATAGAAAATCTTATGAATTCTTATTTTTCTTATATTAAAAGCAATTTTGATATATCCAAAATAGAAAATAATATGTATGAAATTACAACGCCATTTTTAGATAAAAGCAATGATAATATTTTATTTTATATAGAGAAAAAAGATGATTTGATAGAGTTGAGTGATGGCGGAGAAACTTTAAGAAATTTATCATTAAGCGGTTTTGATTTTAACTCAGAAAAAAGATTAAAAGAATTAGAAATAATTCTTAATGGTTTTAATATTCAAAAAAATAATGATATCTTGTTTACTCGTGCGAATGAAAATAACTTTGCAAAAAAACAACATAATCTTATACAAGCACTTATAAGCGTTAATGATATGTTTGTGTTAGCTCAAGGCAAAATACAAAGTTTCTTTTTTGATGATGTAAAAAATTTTTTTGAAGAAAATTTCATTAGATACACAGAAAACATTAGTTTGGATGGAAAAAGTCATTTAAATCATAAATTTGATTTTTTAATTACAAAATCTTCACAACAAAAAGAAAGGCTTATAAAAATAATCAACAATCCAAAGAATGACAATTTAAAGGCAACATTATTCTCTTTTATGGATTTACCTCAAGAAAGAAAAGCTAATGCTGATAATATTATTATTTTTAACAATAAGGAAGGTAAAAATATGGACGCTTTAGTCAATGCTTCAAATGAGCACAATGTAAAAGCATTTCTTTGGAGCAAAAAAGAAGAATATATAGATTATTTAGTAGCTTAAACTATAAAATAGGTAATTAATGAAAAAACTCATACTTTTGCCATTGTTATCCACTCTAGCTTTTGCTGATTACACACAATATAAACCGAGTGAAGATTTTGCAAAGTATTTTACTAAACAAAACTGCTCTCAAGTTTTAGATAAATTTTATTATATTAATTGCTATGATTATAACTACAAAGGTACTAAAGCTGTAGCTTATAAATTAGAAGCGGAAAATTTAAAAGGCGAACAAATTAAAAAACGCCCACGATTTGAAGATGATACAAATATCCCTAAAAAATATCGCACCACTTGGAGTGATTATAAAAACAGCGGTTACGACAGGGGACACACTCTTTCTAATGCTTCCATGAGAAAAACAACTCAAGCTCAAAGAAGCACATTCTTAATGAGTAATATTACTCCACCAAATCCACAAATCAATCAAAGGGTTTGGAATAAAATTGAAAAAAGAGAAAGACAAGTAGCTTCAAAGCTTGGAAGTTTAGAAGTTTTAAATTTGGTTAATTATGATAATAATCCACAAAGAATAAGAAATCAAATTGCCATTCCAAGCTCTTACACTAAGATTTTAAAAGGCGAGAATTTTAAAGAATGTTATCAAGTGCCAAACCATGAAGTGGATGACGAGGGTATAAAAAAATATAAGGTTAATTGTGATAAAAATTTATTTTAAAAATACTTTTCTTTATTTTTAATAAGATATAATTATAAATATTTTAATAAGGCAATACTTAATGCAAAAAATAATAATTAAAAATTTAGGACCAATACAAGAAGCAGAAATAATCTTAAAACCATTTACAGTAATTATAGGAAAAAGTGGGAGTGGAAAGAGTATTATCCTAAGAACCATTAGCTTATTAAAATGGTTATATAAACAAGAACAAATAAAATCTTTCCATGAGGCAAAGTTATTTAATAATATAAATCAAAAAGAATTTATGAATTATCTTAAAGAGTCAATGCTGGATATTTATGTTAATCATAGCACAGAGATTACACTTATAGATGATAAGCCTTTAATAGAAATAAAAGGTAAAAATATAACTTTATATCAAGAACGCATAAAAACAGAGCAGTTAATTGGAAAAATAGTATTTATAAATGATGTTAGAAATTTTTTACCTGAACTACTTGCAATTCCTAGGCAAAGAGAAATTAAAGCATCTTATCACACAAATGATATGATAGCAAATTTTATAGAAAGCATTAACGAAGTAAAGAATTTTCAACTAAAGACTATGGAAAATACGACATTAACGACTGAAAACGAAGCTGGGTTTATTAAGTTCTATTTAATTCACAATGATATAAAAATACCTTTTGAGCAATCAAGCTCTGGTGAAAAAAGCACTAGTGTAATGGAAACAATAAGTAGTTATTTTTCATATGTATATGACATTAAAAAGAAAAGTTTAGACAAAATCGCTATTGAAAATATAATATTTGATCTTAAAAAATCAATAAGCACTAAAGGCAAATTCACTGAAAACAATGTAATTAGAAGAATTAAATTTATTGAAACTCTATTATCTGAAAAAAATAAACCAACTTTAGATATTTTTATAGAAGAACCTGAAACAAATCTATTTCCAACTAATCAAAAAAATATAGCATATTATCTTTCAAGTCTTAGAAATGCTAAAAATAACCCAAATGTTATGTTTTCAACCCATAGTCCTTATATGCTGACAGCATTAAATAATATTCTTTATGCTTCAATAATTAAACCAAAATTACACGAAAATGAACAAAATAATATCTACAAAATAATCAAAAAAGACAACATTTTTAACCATAAAGACTTCATAGCTTATAAGCTAGAAAATGGAAAATCTTATTCAATTATAGATAAAGAGACAATGTTAATTGATGCTAAATATATAGATACCGCTTCAAGTGAAATCATGGATGATTTTTATAAAATAATAGAGTTAGATAAATGAAATTAAAACAGTTTATAGATGAAAACGAGTGCTATAATAAAACATTAGTATGTAAAGATAGTGTAAAATTAATACTTGAATGCAATGGAAGAAAATTTTATAAAATTTTAATTGATACAAAAGATACCAGTAAATTAGAAAATAAACAATCAAGATGTGATTATGTTGTTACTACAACTGATTTAAAAGATATAATTATATACACAGAATTAAAAGGTGGAAATTTAAAAACAGCTTATGAGCAAATACTAGCTATATATGAATTACTTAATGAAGATTTTGAAAAACGATATATAGCCATATCACATACTGGAAATCCACAAGCAAGTACTATAGCGCAAAATTATGGAAAAAAATTAAAAGATAGAAAATTTAAAACTACCTCCACTAACTTCAAGTAAAATTTTATCGCTTAAATATGATCCAAATACTCAAACAATTAACAAATAAAACCATAAATCAAATAAATCTTAACCTCTCAATACCCCATCAGTCTTTTATATCCATCACAACCAAGTTGATAACCGCCATCACAAGCTAAACCATAATATTTTTTTGCTTGTTTAAAATTTATCCTTACGCCTTTGCCATTCTCATAAAGTCCGCCAACAACTCCACAACTCACGCTATCTTTGTATTTATCACATAAAAGTTTTAAATTTAAAAAAGCTCGTTTTATAGTATCTGGTTTTATTAAAAGTGCAGTATTTTTTTTACAGGCACAAGGCATGTCTATTGCATCAGATTGTAATTTATCATTATAATACAAAGGACACGCATAAGCCCGATTAATTTCAAAATCACTCATCTTTTTTAGTAATTTTAGCCCCTCTATAGTTTTTGTATCATTTGTTTTGCTTAAAACATAATTTATTTCATCTAAGGCATTTTTATAACTATCCAAAGAGATCAAATAATCAATTTCTTTATATTTTTTATCCTTGTCTGATTGAATAATTATTCCTAGATGTGTTAATATTGTAATTAAATTAAATATATTTTTTTCAACCTTATAATTGCCATTTATAATAAAATTATTATAAATATACAAACAAACTTCTTTATCTTTTTTGACGCTACAATCATCAACAGCTTTATTGTATAATTTTTCTTCTGAATAACCTAAATTTTTATTTTCATACGCATTTGTATATTTATTTATATATAGACATTTCGATTTCTTTTTCTTTGCATACATCAATCCCAAAGGCGTAAATATATATAAATAAAGCTAGTATTATTCTCAAATTTTAATCCTTCCAATTTTCTAAAAATATTTTTAAAGATTTTTTTGATTTTTCATCTTCCTATTAAAAAATTATACCAAAAAATATTTTTTAAAAATTATCCAAATTGTATAAATTTTAAGTTTGTTTTAATTATCCATTTTGTAGAATTATTTCAACAAAACAAAAAGGAGAAAAAATGCTAGAGATTAAATTAGATTAAGACCTGATTTAAAAAAAATGCTAGAAATAGCCTTTGAAAGAAATTATTCAAAAAGTTACGCTTCTTTGGAAGAGTTTTTAGCTAATGTTCTTCATAATGCAGTTAAAAACTTAATCACCAAAGAAGCGTTTGAAAACAAAGGATTTATTATTTCTCTCAAAGATTAGGAGTTTCGTTTAAAAAAGGATAAAAAATGAGTTTTACAGATTTTTATTTTGACAGAGAAGAAAAAAGAATTTATAACCAAACGAAAGAATTAATTACAAATGAGTTTGAAAGCAAAGAGAATTTAGAAAATATATTTGCAAACTTGCAAGATTTTAAAAACTCTTTGGAAATAAGCTTAGAAGATGATGAAGAAATATCTATCTCTTTACAAGCTTATGGAGATGAATTTATAAGAAATGCTTATGAGCTTTTAGAGAGAGTTAGAAAATTCGAAAAACAATGCAAAAAGCTTTTTTAAAAGTTTAACAAGTCCTTTAAAAAGGGCTTTCTTAAGCTTTTGACCGCTTGAAAATTAAGCTTTACTATTGCGTTGATAGTTCTGTATAGCGGAAGGGTTAGCAAGTTATCCATAAACTTTGCTCGTTATTATTGTTTATAGTGCTATTTTTCAAAGGTTTTCTTGCACTTTAAAAACGACAGAAAATCAAGAGTTTAAGAAAAAGAAAGTATAATTATAAAGTTTAAGTTGCTAACTTGTCTCGGTGTTGAGAAAGGAGGCTCTAAAATGTGGGATAAAATTCTAACAATTTTAATCTTAATCTTAGAGCTAATTAGAGAGCTTATAAAACTCTAATATTTTTTAACACAGATAAATTTTAACCAAATCCGCTTAGCATAAACTTAAACAACTATACAACGCCGAGATTGCGGATTTGCTCGGCTTTATCAAAAATAAAAATAAATTTGATAAAATAACATTGTTTAAGTGGCTAATTTCTCTTGGTGGGGAAGGAGCTATTTTTTGATGATAGAGAAGTTTTTAAAAATTGCTTTTTTATTGTTAGAAATAGTAAAAAAGTTGATTGAAATAATCAATCAACTAAACTAAAAAACCACTAAAATTATAGAATAGCCTTGCTTAGCCTATACTTAAACAATACTCACGCCAAGAGAGCAAGGCTCTTGGCTTTTCTTAAGCTCCTTTAATGCTTAAATGGGGCAACTTTACTACTTGAGAATTTGCCTTTTTGTTTTATTTCCTATTCTAAAGAACTCAGTTGTCCCTTTTAAGCATTAATCTAAAAGGAGAAAAAATGAAAGCTTATCACACAAAAGAACAAGTCATCATAAAACTAAGTAAAGATGAATATAGAAAAGAAATGAAGCTAAACAAGTCTTTAAAAGATGAAAATAAATATTTAAAAACTGAAATTTCTAATCTTGAAAATGAAAAAATAGAACTTTTAAAAGAGTTAAAAGACCAAATAGAAGCAAATATGAAAAATATAAAAGAAATTAGCTCTTTGCAAAATAAAATTTATGAGCTTCTTTATATAAAAGAAAGGTCGAAACTATGTTCCTAAATAGTAAAAAAAATGAAAAAATAAGATATTTAGAAAAAGAAATTCAAAGGCTAAAAGGTGTAATAGCATTAAAAGATAGTGCTATAAATGAAATTTCATTGAAACTCGAAGAAGAAATTGAAATCAATGTAAAACTTAGTCATTTTCGTATAAAAATACTTGATGCTTTAGGGCTTATAGGCGTTTTTAAAAATGATGATAAAGCTATTAAAGAAGTAAAAAGATTAAAGGAGAAAGAATTATGAAAAAACAAACAAAACCGCTAAGTATAAGAATTCCATTAGAATTAAAAGAAGAGTTGCAAAAAATAGCAGATAAAGAATACCGCCCTTTAGCAACTCAAATAGTTAAAATTTTAAGCGATTATGTTAAGAATAAAAATAAAACTAATTAGGGTAATCACCTTTTTGCCATAATGAATTTTCGCTTTCATAGGCATTAATATAATCTTCAATGATTTTTCTTATTTGTAAAGCCATAGGGCGATACTCAAGTTCGCATATATAGGCGAGTTTGTTTTTTGTTACAGTATCAAGCCTTATCGATATTATTTCTGATTTATTGGTTTTTTGTTTCTCTTCCAATGTTTTCCTTTTTGTAATTTATTGTAATTTTACAAAAAAAACTTTTTTTTGTAAAGCATACATTGTATTACTTGACAATACAAAAATAATTTTATATAATTTTGTAATTCTTAAGAATACAAAAAATTACAAAAGGATACCAATGAGTCAAGAAGAAAAGTTTTTAGAATGTTTAGCAAAAGCGACTAAAGGAAAAAAGGATTTAAGCAATTTTGAAGTATTGGAATTTGCTTTCAGTATATTTTGTTGCCTTGATAATTATATTCAAAATAACAAGGCTAGAGATAAAAAAATTTTAAAATTATTAAAAGGAGATGAAAAATGAATTTAGAGCTGTTTAGAAAAGATGAAAACAAAGAAATAAGCTTAACTTCTTTAGAGATAGCAGAGCTTACAGGAAAAGAACACAGAAATGTTACAAGAGATATAGAAACTTACTTAGAAAAAGTGGTTGAAGGGGGTGTCTTCAAATTTGAGCATACCTACCAAAACCCACAAAATAAGCAGTTTTACAAGTATTATCGCTTACCAAAAAGAGAAGTGCTAATTTTAGTGAGTGGATATAGTGTAGAACTAAGAGCAAAGATAATTGATAGATTAGAATACTTAGAAAATGAGCTTAAAAAACAAAGTTATAAACCGCTTTCATTAAAAGAAAGTTTGCAAATGCAATTAGAACTTTTAGAGAGAAATGAAAAGCTTCAAATTGAAAATGTAAATTTAAAAAATGAAGCCAAAGAAAACGCACCACTTATTCACTTTGCAAATCGTATAAAAGATACTAATGATGCTATTTTAATAAGAGATTTCGCAAAAATACTTTATGAAAAAAATAAAATTGAAATCGGAGAAAAAAGACTTTTTGCTTTTTTAAGGGATAATGGCTTTTTAATGAGTGATAACAAACCTTATCAAAAATGCATAGAACAAGGGCTTTTTAAAGTAAGTGAAACAACTATTAGCACAATTAATGGAGATAGATTAGTAAGCACAACGAAAATCACAGGCAAAGGACAAATTAAAATCGCAAATTTATTATTAGAAAGGATTAATCATGCAGTATAAAATAATCGACTTAGAACAAGGTAGCCATGAATGGTTAGAATTTAGAAAAGGAAAAATAGGTGCATCGATGGTAGCATCTTGCGTAGGTATCAAAGGTGCTTTTAATTCCAAAGAAGAAGCAAGAGATATCATTTTAGGACTTAAAGAAGTCTATCAAAACGAAGCTATGAAAAAAGGCAATGATTATGAAGCTTTGATTAGAGCTAGAGTTGAGTTTTTACATTTTGTAAGTATCACTCCTATAGTTTTACAAAGTTTAGAAAATGAAATGTTTATAGCGAGTTTAGATGGTATTGATGAAAATGGGGTTATTTACGAGTTTAAATACTCACAAGATGAATACAATTTTGTCAAAAAAAATAAAAAGCCAAGTGATAAATACTACGCTCAAGTACAATTTCAACTCTATATCAGCGGTAAAGAAAAATGTATATTTGTAGCCATGAATAAAGAAGAAGAGATTGTAGAGTGCGAAGTTTCAAAAGATGAAGCTTATCAAAAATGGTTAGTTAAAAATATAAAGCAATTTATATTAGATTATATCATAGATCAAAAAAGTGAATATAAAGAGCTTGAAGATACTAAAGCAAAAAATCTAACGATTGAAATCATAAGGCTTGAAAACACGATTAAACCTATTAAAGAAAAGCTAGAAAGTCTTAAAAAAGAACTCATAGCCTTAGCAAATGGAGAAAAAGCAAGATGTTTGGATATTACAATTTATCCGCAAAGTAGAACTACAATTGATTATAAGGGCTTTTTAGAGCAAAAAAATATTACTGTGCCTAAAGAGTTTTATAAAGAAAGTATTTCAATGTGTTTAAAAATCAAAAAAGGAGCATAAAATGAGTAATGAAGTTGTATTAAAAGAAGAAAATAAATTAGAAATAAATTTTAATCCTTATGAGTTGGCTTTGGTAAAAGGTGATTTATCAAAACTTAGTGATGTAGAACGAGCGAGTTATGTTAAAAATCTTTGTGAAAGTTTAGGTTTAAACATGCTTACAAAGCCTTTTGAATACATAGTATTAAACGGAAAACTTACTTTATACGCAAACAAATCAGCAACAGATCAGCTAAGACAAATAAGAAAAGTAAGTATTACAAAAACAGAAGTGGCACAAGTTGGCGATATTTATATGGTTACAGCCTACGCAGCAACACCAGATGGAAGAACTGATTGCGATACAGGTGCTTTAAATATTAAAAATTTAGGTGGCGATAATTTAGCAAACGCAATAATGAAAGCTATCACAAAAGCAAAAAGGCGTGTAACCTTAAGCATTTGCGGACTTGGAATGCTTGATGAAAGTGAATTAGAAACAATAAAGGAAAAGCGATTTTTAAATCCAAATGAAGATTTAAAAGTTTGGGGTAGTGATGAAAAAATAGCTTTAGAAAATAAAGCAAAAGAGATAAAAGCTTTAGGTGCTGAACTTAGAAAATTTATGAGTGATAATGGTTTAAACACCCAAGAGCAAAACAATTTTATAAAAAACATTCTTTATTTACAAGTGAAAAAATACAAGAAGTTCTAAGTAATAAAGATGAATTTTTAACACAATTAAAAGGAGAATTATAATGTTACCAGCATTTAAGGCAAGTTTTGAAGTGGCAAATTATTCGCCAAGCGTAGAGTATTTAAGTGAAGGTGGGCTTTATAGCGGAGTTTTCCGCAAAGCCTTTTTATATGATAAATTGGCAAGCGATGGAAGCAATAATACTTTTATTTGTTTTGAATTTTTAACCAGAAAAGAGCAAAAACTAGCTATTTTTAATCTTTTTGTAGCTAAAAATAACGATTTTAGCTATATCAATAAAAATGGAGAAAAAGAAAATTATTTAGGATTTAGACAATTAAATGCTATTATGAAATTCTTTGGAATTGATGAACTTGATTTTAGCGAAAAGGGAAATGAGAATGTTTTTGGGGTGCAGACTGAAGTTATTTATCTAAATTCTTTAGTTAATAAACTTTTAGTTTTAGGTTTTGGAACAGAAGAATATTTAAGTAAAAATGGAGAACTTGCTAACAAAATCTTTCTTGATAGAATTTTTAATGAAAAAATGCAAAACATGGATGAGTTTCAAAATAATAAAGAGCCTTTATCTATAAAATCTTTTAAAGCAAGGCATAAATCTTTAAATAATGACAATAATAAATCATTTATTCCAAAAGAAAATCAAAGCTATAATCCTTATGGAAATGAAGTAAAAAACAATAACAATGAAAAATATATCGAAATAGGAGATGATGATGAAAGTTTGCCGTTCTAATTATCTTGAAATTGTAAAAATCATACCATTTAGTGAAAGAAGAACTTGTTTTTGCGATTTTGCAAAGCAGAATGAAATAAAAATCGAGAAAATAAATTATAAAAATCATATAAGTAAAAAAGAACTCAGAAAGGCTTACAAAATTTACAAAAGTAAGCCAAGTGGAAGAAATTTCTTTCATGAAAAAAAGCTTATTGTTAAAGCTTTTGAAGATGTTGAAAAATTTTTAAGGAGTGAAAAAATGATTAGGGGGATTTTTTATTGAAAGGGAGTAAAAATGTTTGATTTTTTAAAGATTAACACCTATTAGTTTGTTTCTTTTAAATGCATAGTTAATGATAAAACTATTAGTGGAAATAGAATTATTACAGATATAAGACCTTTTTGGAAAAAAGTAGATATTATTAGTATCCACAAATATGCTTCAAAAACTATAACAGAGCAGATGAATACAGATAATATATGCTTTACGCAATTTCATAAATTATAAATGAAATTATGTTTAAACATATAGAAAGAAGTCTATTTGCTTAAGTAAAATTTTGATAAAATAATAAAAGAATAATTATTAATAAAGAAAGAAATACATGTCAGAACAAACTTATGAGTTAAGATTTGAATATTTTAATGAAGAAAATGCTACATTATTTTTCCAAAAAATTACAGATTTTTTACTAAGTATTGATAAGTTGAATAATTCATTAGTATCTGTTTTTGGTATAGAAATTGATATAAATATTCAAATTAAATCTATAGAAAAAGGCTCTATAAGAATATGGATTGCTGAAAAACTTAACAAAATAAGCGATGATGATATAAAACATTATATTAGCAATCCGAGAGAATTACTTGCTGATTTGCTTATAAAATCTAAAAAAATGATTTTAGAGAAAATACAAGATAAAAAATGCCAAGATATTCCAAAAGAATATAAAAACATTATAGAAAAAAGCGACTTAAAAGATTTTGGATACAACAATAATGAAACCAATCTATTAACCTGTGTATCAGATCTAACACATAAAGCAAAGGAGTTTAAACATAAACCTATGATAATATTTGAAGAAAAAGTATATGGAATAAGTGAAACATTTGATTATAACCCAAAAACAGCTGATGGAGTTAAGGAGCAAATAAGTAAAATGCAAGGTGCGTTTATAATAAAAAAGCCAGATTTAACCGGAGAAAGTAAATGGGAAATTATTAACGACAAGGTTATAAAAGTTAAAATCAATGATGAAAATTTTAAAAACAAACTCAAAGACAGAAGTATAAAACTATCTTACGGGGATAAGATAAAAGGCGTTTTAATTTCTAAAACCTATATTAGCAAAGATTTGGAAGTTTTAGAAAATGAATATTTTTTAGAAGATATCAAAGGCATTATTGAGCCAAGTTATACACAAGAAAAAAGTTTATTTAAATAAAGGAGAATTAATGGAAAACTTAGAAAAATATAGAAAAGAAATATTTAAAGATGAAACTTCAGCAGGTGATGAAGGTGTTATAGCAGAAAGTATAGATATAGTAAATGATAAATTTGGACTTAATCAAGAACAAATGCTGCAAGCCCTTAACTTTTTATATAGTATAAAAGATAGTTTTTTGGGAAGAACAAAAAAAGAACCATCGGATAATATAGTAAATGAATTATCTTCTAAGATTATAAAGTATCTAAGACCAACATTGATTGTGTCAGAAAAAGAATTCAAAAAAGAAATTGACGAATTTTTATTGGACTATGGCTTAAAAATCCATATACAGGAAACAAACCCTTATGAAAAAATATATAGTATATATAAAGAATGGCAATTAGAAGATAATGATAATTTGTTTTTTAATCGAAAATCTGTAGGTATGTGGATAGAATGGTTTAAAGATAGCTATAAATATATATTTGATTTACATTTTTCTTCAGTAGAAAAAGAAAGCAGAGGTAGCAATCTTATACAATTAAAGGTTAGTGACAAATTAAAAAATGAATTGCAAAAAAAAGCAGATGAAGTAGGTGTTCCACTTACAACATATATTTATCATTTATTGATAGAAAGGATAGAGAAAATTTAAAATAGACTTTTTGATAAATTTATCAAAAAGTATTTTATTTTAATATTATAATACTTTATATAAATACTTTAAAATATTTAAGCAATTTATAAATATTAATTTATTATACTTTTGTAGATTAAAACAATACAGGAGTATATCAAATGCAAATACAGAAAATTCAAATCTACAATGATAAAACAATAGGTGCTGAAATAAATTCGGCTAATGCAAGAGAAATATTCCAATTTTTAAATTCAGAGCAAGAATATGCGAACTGGATTAAAAATCGTATAAGTCACTACGACTTCATTGAAAACCAAGACTATATAATAGAACTTGTTTATACAAAAGGTCGCCCTCGCAAAGAATACTATGTAACCTTAAATATGGCAAAAGAGCTTTGCATGGTTGAGAATAACGAAAAGGGAAGACAAGCGAGGCGTTATTTTATAGACTGCGAAAAACGCCTTAAAAACCTTGAAGCTGAACAGATGCAAAAACTAGCTTTTAGACAGAGCTTAGGTTATAAATCACAGCTTAAACAACAAAAGGAACATTATGAAAACAAAATTAAAGCCCTTAAATACGACTTAGAAAATAAAAAGGAGCTAAGCTTTAAAAGAAAACTTAGCAAGGAAGAATTACTAGAACTTAGAAAAATCTTAGCCAAGGATTATGATATGCTTTGCATAAAAGAGTGGGAATTTGAATTTTTAGCTGAAAAAATAGCATTAGAAAGTACAAAAATGACAACTTGGGATGCTGTTGTTAAGAAGCTAAAACAAAGTCTTGATTATTGGCAAAATTATGAAGAATACGAAGAAAAATGGAAAAAAATATTAAGGAAATGAGATGGGAATTTTAAAAAGACTTGATGAAACTATCATTATCGAAGATGATAGAAAAAGCGAAAAAGAATTAGTTGAGTATTGCATTTTAGAAGGGATTTCTTTAAATAATGCAAACTTGGAAAATATAAATTTAAGTGGATTAGATTTTAATAATGCATTTATAAACGGCACTAGCTTTAAAAATGCTAATTTAAATGATATTTCAAGTAAGAATGCATCTTTTATAGATTGCGATTTTAGTGGAGCAAGTTTCCATTTTTGTAATTTTCTAAGAACAGAATTTGAAAATTGTATATTTGAAAATGTAGATCTTAGGGACTGTATAGGAGATATGAAAAATATCTTTAGTGTTGTCGTTGATACCTATGTTATGACTTTTACAAAAACCATGATGAATTTAGGGTGTGACACTAAAACAATAAAAGAATGGCGTAATTTAAGCGTTGATGATTTAGAAGATGAAGAACAGAAATGGCTTTGGAATTATTACAAGGATACTATTTTTGAAATTATAGATAAAAGATTAGGAGTTGAAAATGGTTAAAAAATATTTTAGAGAAAAAGAATTGAGCGAATATTTAGGAGTTAGTATAACATCATTATTTAAGTTAAGACAAGATGGTAAAATACCTTACATTCGCATAGGAAAATCCATAAGATATGAAATAAAAGAAATAGAAAAATGGCTTAATACTAAAAGACATTAAAAGCAAAACTCACAAAGAGAGTTTAAGTAATTTCCATACCATTGCATAAGTTTTGCTCTTAAATCAATTGCCTTGGCTCTGTTGTAAGCCCTTTCTATTTCATTGCCGCTTATATGATGTAATATCATTTCTGCTATATCTTTACTAATACCTTGCTGAATTAACTCATTGCTTTTATTAGTATAAACACTTCTAAAAGTAGAACGATATCCATGTATAGTGTGCTCTAAATTATAAAATTTAAAAAATCTTACAGCAAAATTCTCGCTAATAGTTCCATTATTATTAGCGAAAATATACTTTTTATCTCCATTTAAAATTCTTTGTATATCTAGTATCTTTAAAGTATATTTATTTAAAGGGATAATATTATCACCATTAGTTCTTACTTTCATTTCATCTGCTTTTATAATCCAAAGATTGTTTTCAAAGTCAATATCACTCCATTTAGCAAATCGAATATTTTTACTTCTTTGTGCTGTTAAAAGCGTAAAATAAATTGCATTAATTATAGTTGTATTTGTCCGTGGATGATTTTTATATTCTTTCATACATTCTAACATATTTTTTATTTCTTGTTCTTCTACTATAGCTTTAAAATGTTTAACTTTATTGTGATTTGCTTCATTGTAAAATTTCTTTAAATCTTTCAATTGAAGTATTATATCTGTTTTTAAGTCACCTCTTTGTCTACTAATCTCAAATATCCTACATAGCAAAGATATATTTTTATTTATTGTTTCGTATATTCCTTTTTTCTGCATTAAATCATAAATAGGTAGAAAATCATCTTTTTTCAATTCATTTATATCTTTTTGTCCCAAAGTGGGAATAATATATTTTTTAAAAATTGACTGTTCTTTTTTGATTGTAGCTGAATTTAATTTTTTAGATTTTATATCAACATAAAGAAAATTTGCTTTTTCAAGTGTCATAACCTTATCATTTTTGCCGATAAATTTTCCATCATACATTGATTTTAAAAGATCTTTTGCTTTTTCTCTTGCATTTGTAACATTTAAAACACCTTTTTGGCATTCCCCTATTGTTATAAAATTTTTAAATTTTGAAGCTCTTAAATAAAAAACTATTTTACCTGTTGGATTAACTCGGACATATAATTCTTTTGGTTCTCCTACGCTAATCATATACCTTTTATCTTTTATTTCTAAATTGTCTATATCTTTTTGAGTTAGCATTAAAAAAACCTTTTTTTAGTATTTTTGTAGCCAGAATTAGCTTTTTTACTTTGGCTACATAAATGGCTACAGAATTATAAGAAAAAATAGAAAAAATTTCAATCATAATGAAAAATTTTAATGTAGAAAAGTTGTTAAAATAGTGTATTTTGTATCTTAATATTACTTAATGAATTACTACTTGGTGTCCACGGCGAGATTCGAACTCACGGCCTCAAAATTAGGAATTTTGCGCTCTATCCTGCTGAGCTACGAGGACAGAAAGCGGGAAAAATCCCGCTAAAAATTTAACCGTTTCTTTTTTTGATGATTTCATCCGCAACATTTTTAGGAACTTCATCATAGTGATCAAATTCCATAGAATAAGTCGCACGACCTTGAGTTTGACTTCTAAGATCAGTAGAATAACCAAACATTTCAGCCAAAGGACAAAATGCTGTGATGATTTTATTTCCACCACGCTCATCCATGCTATTTACTTGACCACGGCGTTTGTTAAGATCTCCAATAACATCACCCATGTAATCTTCAGGAGTTTCTACTTCAACTTTCATCATAGGCTCTAAGATTACAGCACCTGCTTTTCTAGCACCTTCTTTAAAGCCCATAGAAGCAGCAAGTTTAAATGCCATTTCAGATGAATCCACTTCGTGATAACTTCCATCATAAACAGTTACTTTAACATCTTCTACAGGATAACCTGCTAAAACACCATTTTGTAATGCTTCTTGAACACCTTTATCAACCGCAGGAATGTATTCTTTTGGAATTACCCCACCTTTGATATCATTAACAAATTCATATCCACTACCTGGCTCAAGCGGTTCAAGGCGTAAGAATACATGTCCATACTGACCACGACCACCTGATTGTTTAGCATATTTGTATTCTTGTTCAACGGTTTTTCTAATAGTTTCGCGATAAGCAACTTGTGGTTGACCTACTTCAGCTTCAACTTTAAATTCACGTAGCATTCTATCAACGATAATTTCAAGGTGTAACTCACCCATACCCGAAATGATAGTTTGGCCACTTTCTTCATCTGTAGAAACTCTAAAACTTGGATCTTCTTGTGCTAATTTATTTAAAGCAATAGACATTTTCTCTTGATCAGCTTTAGTTTTTGGCTCAACTGCAACAGAAATAACTGGATCTGGAAAATCCATTCTTTCAAGGATTACCTTATCTTTTTCACTTGCAAGAGTATCCCCTGTTAAAGTATCTTTAAGTCCTACAACAGCACCAATTTCGCCTGCGTAAAGCACTTTAATCTCTTCTCTTTTGTTAGAGTGCATTTTTAACAAACGACCAATTCTTTCTTTTTTATCTTTAGTTGAGTTATAAGCATAAGAACCGCTTTCTAAACAACCGCGATAAACACGCACGAAAGTAAGTTGTCCTACAAATGGATCTGTCATGATTTTAAATGCAAGCCCTGCAAACTCGCCATCATCGGTTGATTTTACAGAAACTTCTGTGCCATCTTCATATTCACCCTTGATATTTGCCACTTCATCAGGAGCTGGTAAATAAGCCACAACAGCATCAAGTAAAGGTTGAACCCCTTTATTTTTAAACGCTGTACCGCAAAGCATAGGAACGATAGAAAGACTTAAACATCCTGCTTTAATCCCTGTTTTAATCTCTTCAAGGCTTAATTCTTCTCCGCCTAAATATTTTTCCATCAACTCATCTGAAGTTTCAGAAACTGCTTCTATCATTTTTGTACGATATTCTTCTGCCTTTTCTTTAAGTTCAGCTGGAATTTCTTTTTCTACATAATCAGTTGGCTTAGTATCATCTTCCCAAACTAAAGCTTTCATAGTTACAAGATCGATTACGCCTTTAAAATTATCTTCAGCACCAATTGGAATTTGAAGTGGAACTGGATTAGCTTTTAAACGGTTGCGAATTTGATCTTCTACATTGTAAAAATTTGCACCGATTCTATCCATTTTGTTTACAAATACTATTCTTGGAACACCGTATTTATTTGCTTGTCTCCAAACTGTTTCACTTTGAGGTTGCACCCCACCCACTGAACAAAATACCGCAACAGCACCATCAAGAACACGCATAGATCTTTCAACTTCAATTGTAAAATCAACGTGGCCTGGAGTGTCAATAAGGTTGATTTGATGGTCTTTCCAAAAACAAGTTGTAGCCGCAGAAGTGATAGTAATCCCACGCTCTTTCTCTTGTTCCATCCAGTCCATAGTTGCAGCACCATCATGAACTTCACCGATTTTATGACTCATACCTGTAAAGAAAAGAATTCTTTCAGATGTAGTCGTTTTACCCGCATCGATGTGAGCAGCAATACCGATATTTCTAACTTTCTTTAAGGGAGTACTTCTTGACATACACACTCCTTCTTACCAACGATAGTGAGCAAATGCTTTATTTGCTTCAGCCATTTTATAAGTATCTTCTTTCTTCTTAAATGAAGCACCTTTGCTATTAGCAGCATCTAAAAGCTCGGCTGCAAGTTTATCAATCATAGTTCTTTCACTTCTTTTTCTTGCAAAAGAAATAATCCAACGAATCGCCAAAGCTTGTTGTCTAGCAGGGCGAACTTCTACTGGAACTTGATAGGTTGCACCACCTACACGACGAGATTTCACTTCTAATAAAGGCTTGATATTTTCAATCGCATCATTAAAAATATCAATACCTTTTTTCTCACCACCTTTTTTATCAATAGCTTCCAAAGCACCATACATAATTGTTGTAGCTGTGCTTTTTTTACCATCATACATTAAAGAATTAATAAATTTTGTGATTACTTTATTACCATAAATCGGATCAGGCAAGACTTCTCTTACCGGAGCTTTTCTTCTTCTCATTATTTTTCCTTCAAATTTTAAATTTTACTCAAACAAAATCAAATCTAACGGATTTGTCTGTATGAATGATTATTTTGCAGCGCCTGCTTTAGGGCGTTTAGCACCATATTTAGAACGAGAAACTGTTCTTTTTGCAACACCTGCTGTATCAAGAGCACCACGAACGATGTGATATTTAACCCCTGGTAAGTCTTTTACCCTACCGCCACGCACTAAAACAATGCTGTGTTCTTGCAAGTTATGACCTTCACCGCCGATATAGCTGATCACTTCAAAGCCACTAGTAAGTCTTACTTTGGCAACTTTTCTTAACGCTGAGTTTGGTTTTTTAGGTGTTGTAGTATAAACCCTAGTGCAAACTCCCCTTCTTTGTGGACAATTTTTAAGCGCTGGAGATTTAGATTTTTCTAAAACTTTTTTGCGCTCTTTTCTAACCAATTGATTTATGGTAGGCACAATAATTCCTTTCTTTAAAAATGTAATAAACTTTGGATGATATCTAAAATTTACTTACAAAAATATAAACTAGAAATAATTTAAATGCTTTTAAAAATTTTTATAAAATAAACCTACATAATTTACATTAATATTTATAAAACATAAACTAATTTTTAATTATTGTTTTACTTATAAAAATAATCTTACTCATTTTAGACAAAATGAAAAATTCCAAAATTGATTTCAAGAAATTACTAAAAGAGTGTTTAATCCATAGTTATCAAGTATTATACTTGATTCCAAGATTATAATAACTCCTATCTAAAAATTTAGATAGGATAAAAATCATTGTTTATCAGTATTATACTGCAAATACACCACATGGGTGGCTAAATATTCTTCAAGGCCATGTTTTCCATCAGCTCCGCCTATGCCACTTTTTCTAAAGCCTGCATGAAAACCTTGCATAGCCTCAAAATTTTCACGATTAATATAAGTTTCACCAAATTTGATTTCTCTGCTAGCTCTCATTGCTATATCTAAATTTTGTGTATAAATAGAACTTGTAAGACCATATTCACAATCATTTGCCATATCAATAGCTTCATCAAGTGTATCAAATTTAGCAATAGGCAAAATGGGAGCAAAAATTTCTTTTTGCATAATTTCATCCTCATGCTTAACATTAGTAAGAACACTTGCAGGAAAATAATACCCACTTGTATCAGTGATTTTTCCACCGCATTCCACAACTGCTCCTTTAGCACTAGCTCTTTGAAGCATTGCTAAAGCATTATCAACCCCTGCTTGATTGACCAATGGTCCCATATCAAAATCACCTTTTAAGGTATTTCCAACACTTACCTTACTCATGGCTTTTACAAATTTATCTACAAATTCATCATAAATGCTTGTATGCACATAAGCTCTTTCGGCACAATTACAAACCTGTCCATTATTGCAAATTCGACTTGCCTTAATCGCTTCTACTGCCAAGTCAATATCCGCATCTTTACACACTATAGCAGGAGCTTTTCCGCCAAGTTCTAAAGAAACCTTTATGATATTTTTAGCTGCAGCTTCCATTACTCTAGCCCCTGCTTCAACACTTCCTGTAAGACTTACCATGCCTATATTTTCATTGCTTGATAATTCATGTCCTACTACACTACCTTTACCTGCAACCAAATTAAACACACCTTTTGGCAAAGAACTTTGCGAAACAAGTTTTGCAAATTCAAAAGCATTGTTTGGAGTTTCACTACTTGGCTTTATCACTATAGTATTTCCTGTTAGCAAAGCAGGCGCCATCTTTCTTGCGATTAAGAAAAATGGAAAATTCCAAGGTAAAATTCCACCAATTACCCCAATAGCACTTTTATATAAATATATATGTTCATTAGCTCTATCGCTTTGTATGATTTCACCCTCATATCTTCTAGCCCATTCGGCCGTATAATCCATATAATCTGCTGTAAAATTAACCTCCACACTAGCTAAAACTCTAGTTTTTCCTTGCTCTTGCATTAAAATTTCTGTTAAGAAATTAGCATTTTTGCGTATTAAACTAGCTATTTCTCTTAAATGATTTGCCCTCTCAATTGCTGGCTTAGCCTCCCAAGATTTTTGTGCTTTTTTGGCTGCTTCAATCGCTCTTTTAGCATCTTCTAAAGAAGCACTTGCTACTTTTGAAATGACTTCTTTAGTAGCTGGATTTAAAACTTCGATAAAATCCCCATTATGTGGGATAAATTCCCCATCAATATAATTTAAATAAATTGTCATTTTTTCTCCTTTTTTAGTCTAAGTGAAACACTTCTTCCATATTTAGCCACTTTTGTCCTGCATAACCTAAAGATATTTGACAAGGATCTGTTACTTTCCACCATTTTTGCGTGTTTTCATCTCTTATCATCTTAGCCATATCTGCTTCAAAATCAGCACCTACATATTCAAAATATGCAAATAAATATTCTCCAAACAAATAAATGGAATAATTTTGTATATTACATTCTTTAATCATCTCACAGACCCCTTCATAAGGCTTTGCATGAAGATTTTTATATTCTTCTATTTTTTCCTTTTTTATCTTTATGATTTGACCATATCTTTGCACCTGTCCTCCTTATAAATTAATAAAGCATTTTTATAAAATATTTTATCTAGATCATCAAAAATTTTACTTTCTATAATAAGCTTAGCCCACTTAGCTGGAGCTATTTTTGCCACAGGATAATTACTACCAAATATGAATTTATCTTCACTAAAATTTTCTTTTAAAAAAGTGAAAAGATCATAAATAAATTCTTTTGGGGTTTGTTCCGAAAAATCATCTGCAACCGAAAGCTTAATATATAAATTTGGAAATTTTTTCAAAAGAATTAAATCTTTTTTATACTCATTTAAACGATCCATTTTTGGACTTCCTAGATGATTTAAAACCACTTTTAAATTTGGATTTTTATTTAAAAATTTTTCTAAAAAACTGAGTTCTTCATTTTTCATACAAGCTTCAAAAGATATATTAAAAGTTTTTAAAATTTCTATTTTTTCTTCAAAATCTACTTCGAATAACCTTTTAGCTCCTTTTTTACTTACATGCATTACCTCTCTAAAAGAATTAAGTTCTTCTTTATGTTTTAAATCCGCTAGACAAAGCAAAAGATTATGAAGCTTTTTTTGCTCTAAAGCAAATAAAGCTTCTTTTTCTAAATCATCGCTATTAGTTTCAACATACATAGCACCTATAAATTCAAATTCTTTATATTCTTGTTTCATCCTAAAAAAATCATAATTTTGCTCTAACTTTTCATCGTCTTTTATCCATGAAATAGGTATTTTTTCCAAATCCCAAAGGTGCAGATGAGCATCAAAAATCTTTTGCATTTTTTCTCACTTTTGAGCCTATAAAGCCATACCAAGACACATATAAAAACAAAGGTGCCATTGCTAAATACCCAGTGCCTGTACCATAATGATCATTAATAAAGCCTATAATTATAGGCATAATTGCTCCACCTACTATACTCATCACAAGCAAAGATCCGCCTAGTTTTACTTGATTTAAAGGTAAATTTTTTGTTGCTACCGCAAAAATAGTAGGAAAAGAAATAGACATAAAGAAAAATAAAGCTATTAAAAGTACTATGCTAAAAAACCCGCTAGCAAAATACAAACTAAAACATATAAGCACATTGATTAGAGAATAAAATCCTAAAATTTTTTCACCTTTGATTATCTTCATCAAAGGAGTAGAAACAATGCGTCCCAGCATAAATGCAACCAAAGCTATAGAAAAATAATAAGCACCTTGCGCATCTTTTAAACCTTCATTATGTTCCACAACATAATTGATAAAAAATGCTCCTGCTACAACTTGATTGGCTATATACAAAAACTGCGCTAAAAGCCCTAAGTTAAAATGTCTGTGTTTAAAAACATATATAGGCTTAGAATCATCTTTTTGCTTATAATCATCACTTACCGCACTTCCTTCTGGAAGCTTATTTGCAACAAAAGCAATTAAAATCAAAATAACAATGACAGCAATTCCTATATAAACAAGCTGGACATTTCCCATATTAGCTACTAGTGCAGCTTCAATTTGCTCCGCACTTGCACCTTCTTCTTGTTTTGTAATAGATAAAAATAAAGCTCCACCTATAATAGGTCCTACAAATTGCCCCAAACCATTAAAACTTTGCGCAGCATTGATTCTAAAGCTCGCATTTTTTTCATCACCAAGCTTTGTCATGTAAGGATTTGCGCTAGTTTCTAAAGAACCAATACCACAAGCTAAAATAAAAAACGCAAACAAAAACAAATGAAAAGAAGCCAAATTTGTAGCGGGTATAATAAGCAAAGCTCCTATGGCATAAAGAGCTAAGCCAAAAATGATTCCCATTTTATAAGAAAATCTATTGGCTATATAACCTGCGGGTAAGGCTATGATAAAATAAGCACCAAAATAAGCAAACTGTAAAAAGCCACTTTCATGCTGGCTAATATGAAGATGATTTTGAAAATTTTTATTCATCACATCAATAAGTCCATAGCTTACTCCCCATAAAAAGAAAAGAGAAGTTACCAAAACAATGGCTACTTTTATATTTTTAGAATCAGTCATTTTTACTCCTTAATTTTCATCCCAATTTAATGCTCTATCTAAATGTACATAACCTCCATCTGGCATTAAAATTTGCCCTGTAGTATGTGAAGCAAGAGGGCTAAGTGTAAAAACCGCTGTATTTGCAATTTCCTCTATGGTAGTAAAACGATGACCTAAAGGTATAGCTTTTGCGATTTTTTCATATTGTTCTTTAGGATTAGGAAAATTTTGCAGCCATTTTTCATAAAGAGGAGTCATAACTTCAGCAGGAGCTATGGCATTTACTCTAACGCTATCTTTAGCAAAAGCACAAGCCCATTCCCTAGTAAAACCCATTTGAGCCGCTTTGGCCGAAGCATAAGCTGAAGTTCTTCCTTGTCCTGTGATGCCTGTTTTACTCACTATATTTAAAATGCTGCCTTGCTCTTTTTTAATATAAGGCAAACACTCTTTTGCCATAGCATAATAATGAAAAAGATTGTTTTCGTAAGATTTAATCAAATCTTTAGTACTTGTGTTTTCAATATGCAAATTATCATTTGCACCTGCATTATTTACAAGTGCATAAATTCCACCATGTTTTGTAGCGACCTTTTTTACAAGCTCTTCAATTTGCTCATAATTTTTTAGATCGATCTCGTAAAATTCATAGCTTTTACATAAATTTTTTAATTCCTCATCGTGCTCTTTAGGCATAGATCTTGAAAAAACTACAGGAATTCCACCCTCCATAGCCCATAATTTAGCAATGCCGTAACCAATACCCTTAGCGCCACCTGTAATAATACAAATCTTATTTTTAATTTTCAAATCCATTTATTCTCCTTTATCTAAATTTAAAGTCATTTTTAAATGCACTAATACCAATACGCCTAAAATTGCTATTAATGCTAGTACTATAAGTCCAAACTCGACCCCAAAATGATTTTCTATATATGTTTTTAAAGTCGGTGCGACAAAACCACCTAAATTTCCTAAAGACCCTATAAGTGCAATAGCAGCTGCACCACCTTTTCCCTTTAAAACTTGAGTTGGCAAATTCCAAAATATAGGCTGAATTACGATAAAACCTATAGCAGCTAAGCTAATAAAAAATAAAAATGGTGCTAAATTTGCAACAAAAGTCGAAGCTATCATGCTTAAACTTGCTAATAATAAAAATAAAATCGCATATAAATTCCAAGAGCGTTTTTTATCAGCTAATGAGGTAAATATTGGCAAAGCAATAAAAACAAAAATCCAAGGAATTGCATTTAAAAGTCCGACTTCAAAACCCACATTTATTTGCAATATTTGAGCTATTTTACTTGGTAAATAAAAAAGCACTCCATAAACACTTAATTGTATGCAAAAATAAATAAATACAAATTTCCATACTAAAATACTTTTAAAAATATCCTTAATAGAATAATCTTTTGCCTTTGAATTACAAATTTCTATATTTTTTAACAAAACAGCTTTTTCTTTTACATCCAACCATTTAGCATATTTTGGGTGAGAGTCAAGATAAAACAAACAAAAAACACCCACCAAAACAGTAATTCCGCCCTCGATTAAAAACATCCACTGCCAATTTTTAAAATACATATTTGGTGCATAATCAAGTATAAAACCGCTAATTAAAGAACCAAAAACAAAAGCAATTGGAACTCCCATTTGATAAATTCCATAAGCTTTTGATCGATATATAGCTGGGAAAAAATAACTAAGGTATAAAATAATGCCTGGACTAAAACCTGCTTCAGTTAAACCCAATAAAAATCTTAATACATAAAAACTTGTTTCTCCTTGTATAAAAATCATAGCCATAGTTACAAGACCCCAAGTGATCATTATACGACTTAACCAAATCTTAGCTCCTAATTTATGCAAAAGTAAATTTGAAGGCACTTCAAAAATGGCATAACCTATAAAAAATATTCCAGCACCCAAAGCATAAGCAGCCTCGCCGATGCCTGCATCAATTTCTATATGAGATTTAACAAAACTAATATTTGTTCTATCAAGCATGGAAAGACAAAACATTAAAACAATCAAAGGCAAAATACGCCAAGATATTTTTTTACATATTAACTTTAACTCTATTGAATTTATATGCTCCATCCTTTACTCCTTAACAAGTTGTAGCAAGTCTCCAAACTGAAAAATCATTTTGTTCGTTTATCTCTGCTTTTACTAATTCTCCATTTGAAATTCGCACGATTAATTCTACAAGCTCATCACGCACTTCTTCTTTTGTTTTTACCCCATCTATAATGCTTCCTGCGTTAATATCAATAGCATCATTCATATTTTCATAGCAAAAAGTATTAGAACTCATCTTTATAGTAGGCACGATAGCAGAACCCGTTGGAGTACCACGACCTGTAGTAAAAACACAAATATTTGCCCCGCCTGCAACCATGGCACTAAGTTGTTCTATATCATTGCCTGGTGTATTCATAAAAGTAAGTCCTTTAGAAACTACCGGTTTAGCATAATCAATTACATCCATTAAAGTTCTAGTTCCTGCTTTATAAACACAACCTAAAGATTTTTCTTCTATAGTACTAAGTCCGCCTACAATATTTCCTGGACTAGGATTTGCCCCTCGAATATCAGCATGAAAAGATTTAACCAAATTCTCATAACCCAAAATCTTATCATATACCTTTTTAGCTATTTCATCATTTTTTGCTCTCTTAGCTAGTATAGCTTCACAACCTATAAGCTCTGTAGTTTCTGCTAAAATTACCGCACCACCCTCATCGATTACAAAATCACTCAAACTTCCTAACGCAGGATTAGCACTAAGTCCGCTATAGCTATCACTTCCACCGCATTCTGTGCCTAAAATCAAATCACTGAAATCTCCTTCACTTTTTTGTAATTTTGCAGCACTTTCAAGCATTTCATTGACTATTTTGATACCATTTTCAATGGTATTTTTACTACCACCACATTCTTGTATCACTAAATATTCAACCTTTTTATAAGGCGTTGCTTCTTTGATTTTTTCTGCTACCACTTTGGCTTGTATCACCTCACAACCAAGCCCTACAATTAAAACACCAAAAACATTAGCATTAGTTCCATGGCCTATCAAAACATCTCTGGTTTGCAAAGCGTCAAATTCAAGCTGAGAACAACCATGCTGATGGTTGATATAAACCGCTCCATTGCATTTTCTAGCTATATTTTCACACACTTTATTAGCACAATGCACACTTGGTATAATAATGACTTTATTTCTTAAGCCAAATTTACCATCTTCTCTTCTATAACCCATTATCTTTTTCATATTTATTCCTTATCCCCACGACCTCTAATACCTGCAGTGTTGTGGATATGTACCCATTCCCCTGCACTAATATCACAACTTGCACTAGCTATAGCTTCTGCGTATTTGATGATAATTTCATCTTTTTTTATATCTTTTAGTGCAAATTTATGTCCGCTTGCAATATCATTTAAAAGCTCTATATTTGCCACATTTTCACCTTTTTTAAAGTCGCGCAAAGCTGTGGCAACATTGTCTTTTTCATTGACTATAATATATCCTTTCATAGTTTTATACCTGTTTCTTTTTCTATAGTTTTAATAAGTTCCTTAGCTTCATCAAAACGGGTAGATAATTCTTCTTTTGCAGCAGGTGATAAAGGATGAATACTAGCATTTGTAAATTTAAATCCTCTAGCCTTTAAAAGCAAAGCAAAACCCATAGGAAAAGCCATACTCATACCAAATCTTATAGCCTTTAGTAAACTTTTTTGTATTAGTAAAGCTCTGTCTATGTTTTTTTCATTGATTGATTTGTAAATTTCACTCATAAGTTCTGGAAAAACTCCACCTATGCTAGTCATAGAACCTTTTGCACCCGCTAATAATGCACCTGCATAAAATTCTTCTCTTCCTACAAAAACATCAAAATCACTAGGTACTACATCTAAAATATGATTTAAAAGCAAAGCATCCCCACTACTATCTTTTATACCCACAACATTATCAAGCTTTGAAACCTTTTCTATAAATTTCAAACTAAGTGCTGGTGCAAAAAGAGGTATATTATAAACATACAAAGGAAGCTTTACTTTAGAAGATAGATCTTTTACATACTCAAAAAGTGCATCTTCGCTTAATTTATAATAATAAGGCATAGCAAGCAACAAAGCATCAAGATCTAATTCATGAGCTTTTTGCGCCAAAATAAAAGTGTTTTCATAAATTGTCGAGGTAATACCCGTGATAATAGGTATATTATTTTTTGCAGCCTTTTTGGTAAGTTTCATTAATTTAACTTGCTCTTCCACACTTAAAGCTTGAGAATCTCCTGCACTTCCGTTACAAAATAATCCGTTCAAGCCTTTAGAAATACCAAATTCACAATAATGAATAAATTCTTTTTCATTGATACTTCCATCATCTTTATATGGAGTAAGTAAAGCCGGTAAAGTTCCTTTTAAAATTCCCATTTTTATTTTCCTTTCGTATATACAAAAATATATTTATATACAAAAAATATAACAAAATATTTGTAAAAAAATCAAGCTGTTAGCTTGGTAAAAATTCGTATTTTATTCTTATTAACTGCCAATTTTTACAAAAAAATATTAAAATTAATAAATAATAAAAATTATGATTTTATGTTACTAAAAGTAAAAAATATGCTAAAATTTATAAAAATAAAACAAGGATAAAGACAATATGCATCAGCCCACTCTTAGAGTGTTAAATATTCTAGAATTACTTGCAAAAGAAAAGCTTACCTTAAGTGCTATAGCTAAAAAACTAAACATTCCTGCTGGAACTCTTTGGCCTATTTTACAAACTCTTCAAGAAAAAAAATATATCAAATGTGATTTAAAAAATAAAAGTTATTATTTGGATTTTAAGATTATAGAATTAGGATGTAATATAAAAAACGAAAATAATATTTTTGAAATAATCAAAAAGCATATGAAAAATATAAGAAATTTAACCAATCAAACTTGTCAAATGGGAATTTTAAAAGATGGAAATGTGCTTTATTTAGAAAAAATTGATGCCAATAATACAGTGCAATTAAAATCTTTTATAGGCACTTCGTATCCTGCTTATGCAACATCTTTAGGCAAAGCCTTACTATCAAATAAAAATAAAAAGGAATTAGAAAAACTTTATCCTAAAAATTTTGATAAAATTACAAAAAACACCTTAAATAATATAAATGAACTCTATCAACAAATCAAACAAATTAAAAAAGAAAAAATTGCCATAGAAATTGGAGAAATGAATCCTCAAATTGAATGTATGGCTATAGGCATAGAACATAAAAATAAAATAATTGCTGCCATTAGTATATCTTATCTAATTTATTGCTCTAATAAAGCTTTTAGAGAAAAAAATAAAAAAATACTTCTAGAAGAAAAAAATAAAATAGAAAAAGTTTTAAAAATTTATTTTAATGATTTAGATACACTGTATTAATATAGCCCCGAAGGGCTATAAAATAGAGTTTTATTCTTGTTCTTTAAGTTTTAAATTTTCTTCACCATAAAGCCCTGTTCCAACAGGTATCATTCTACCTAGAATAACATTTTCTTTTAAATCTTCTAAGTAGTCAAATTTACTCGCTATACTTGCTTCGGTTAGAACTTTAGTAGTTTCTTGGAATGAAGCTGCAGAAATCACACTATCACTTCCAATCGCTGCTCTTGTTACACCTAAAAGCACAGGCTCAGCAATAGCAGGTTCTCCACCCATTCTAATGATTCTTTCGTTTTCTTCACGGAATTTACGTCTTGAAACCAAATCACCCTCGATAAATTTCGTATGTCCACTATCTACAACTTTTACTTGTCTTAGCATTTGAGAAACGATAACTTCTATATGTTTATCAGAAATCACAACACCTTGTCCGCGATAAACTTGTTGAATTTCAGAAATCAAATAATAATGCAAGGCTTTTTCACCTAAAATTTTAAGCACATCATGACTTGAAACAACTCCATCTGTAAGTTTTTCACCTGCATGGATAAACTCGCCATCTCTTACTTGAATGTGTTTTGATTTATCTATTAAATACTCAGCACTTGTACCATCTTCTGCTTGGATAATAATTCTTTCTTTAGAACGCAAAGGTTTATCAAAACGAACAACACCATCAATTTCTGCAATCACAGCCGCATTTTTTGGTTTTCTTGCTTCAAAAAGTTCAGAAACTCTTGGAAGACCTCCTGTAATATCTTTTGATTTAGCTGCAGCTTTTGGAGTTTTTGCTAAAATATCTGCTTGAGCGATTTTATCACCATCATGAACAAAAATAACGGTTTTTGGTTCAAGCTGATAACGCACAGCCTTATCACCTTTTCCTGCAATTACCAAAGTTGGTCTAACTCCGCTTGGCAAATACTCATTAATCACTAAAGAACGCTTACCTGTAGCTTCATCAATTTGCTCATCAGCACTATAACCTGCTTCAATATCCTCAAAGCTTATAACACCATCAATTTCTGCAATGATAGTATTATTATAAGCATCCCATTCTGCAATCACTTTTCTTTCTTTTTTAGGAGCACTTGCAATGATAGTATTTGCATCATCGATTTTTTCACTATCATTAAATTCTATCTTAGATTCTCTTGGGATATAGTGTCTTTTTGCTTCTCTATCATTTTCATCAGCAATCACCACAAAGAATCCTTTTTCTTTAACAATATCGCCTTTTTTAACATTTTTTACTCTATCTAAACCATCGCCTTTAAGGATATAAAATTTAAGCGTTCCCTTTTCTCCTGCTTTGATATTTTGTACCACGGGCTCGCCATCTTCTACTAAAATTTCACTCGCAAAAGGAATACGATTAGGAACGTTCCAACCCTCTTTAATCACTTCCACGATACTTTCATTTTCTTCTACTTGCATACCACTTTGATATGGCAAATAAAGTTTTCCATCTATACTAC
This sequence comes from Campylobacter sp. US25a, assembly GCF_004379075.1. Classification (NCBI taxonomy): domain Bacteria; kingdom Pseudomonadati; phylum Campylobacterota; class Epsilonproteobacteria; order Campylobacterales; family Campylobacteraceae; genus Campylobacter; species Campylobacter sp. US25a. Next base: position 46,390 of record NZ_RYYM01000002.1, on the reverse strand, counting down.
CACTTACGCCTGCTAATTCATTTGGTTTAGCAAGATCGTATTTTCTTAGTATGTATTTTACTTCTTGTTTTTTATCTTTAATAGAAACAATCACATCTTCATGAATATTTTCTATATTAATCACACCTTTAAATGGAGTTTTGATTTTTGGCTCCACAAGTAAAATCGCCGCATTTCTACGATTTGCTACGATATTTTTACCTTCTTTATTTTTATAAGTTTTAAGATTATAAAATCTTATAAAACCTTCTTTTTGTGCGCTTACTTGTCTATCTTGTAAATCCGTACTTGCAGTCCCCCCGCTGTGGAAAGTTCTTAGAGTTAGCTGCGTCCCTGGCTCGCCGATAGATTGAGCGGAAATAATTCCTACTGCTTCGCCTGGTTTTACTAATTTACCTTCGCCAAGATTGATACCATAACATTTTGCACAAATTCCTTTTTTAGCTTTGCAAGTAATAGGAGTGCGGATATTGACACTTTTTATACCGCTTTCTCCAAGAATTTTTGCTTTTTCCTCATCCATTAAAGTACCTTCTGCAAAAAGCACAGAATTTGTAATAGGATCGATCACATCTTCAGCTAAAACCCTGCCTAAAATTCTTTCTTCTAAAGTTTCTATAATAGAACTATCTGCGGTAATTTCATTGATTTCAACACCTTCATGCGTTCCACAATCTTCAATAGTAATTTTTACATTTTGTGCAACATCGATAAGTTTTCTTGTCAAATAACCCGCATTTGCTGTTTTAAGAGCGGTATCTGCAAGACCTTTTCTAGCACCGTGAGTTGAAATAAAGTATTCAAGAACATTTAGCCCTTCACGGAAATTCGAAATAATAGGAGTTTCGATAATAGAACCATCAGGTTTAGTCATAAGTCCTCTCATCGCAGCAAGCTGAGAAATTTGAGCCGCACTACCCCTAGCACCAGAATCTGCCATCATATAAATAGAGTTAAAACCTTCTTTATCTTTTTCTACAAGCTTCATCATCTCTTTTGAAAGGACATTATTTGTACTTTTCCAAATATCAATGATTTTATTGTATCTTTCCCCTGAAGTAATCAAACCAAGATTATAAGAATTTTGAATTTCTCTTACTTGTTTTTTTGCTTCATCGATAGCTTTTTGCTTGTCATTAGGAACAATAATATCTGCAATCGAAATTGAAATACCTGCTTTAGTTGCATACTCAAAACCTAAATTTTTAAGTCTATCCAAGAAACTTGCTGTAATCTCTAAACCGCCTTGTTTATAAACATAATCCACAAGCGCGGCAATGTCTTTTTTCTTTAAGACTTTATTCCAACTATTTTCAGGCACAAAATCAGGTAAAATAGATTTAATAATCAATCTTCCTGCTGTAGTAGTAATCTTTCTACCATCTACCATAGTTTGTATACTCGCATGAATATCCAAACACTTGCTTTCAAGTGCCATCATCACTTCATCAATGCCTGTACAAATTTTATGCGAACCTTTAGCACCAGCTTTTTCTAGTGAAAGATAATAAATTCCTAAAACCATATCTTGCGATGGAACGGTTACAGACTTACCGCTTGCTGGCAAAAGAATATTCATTGATGAAAGCATAAGCACTTTACATTCTGCAATAGCCTCTTGAGAAAGCGGTACATGCACTGCCATTTGATCCCCATCAAAGTCCGCGTTAAATGCTGCACAAACCAAAGGATGAAGTTGTATAGCCTTACCTTCCACTAAAACAGGATGAAAAGCTTGGATAGAAAGTTTATGCAAAGTAGGCGCACGGTTTAACATAACAGGATGTCCTTTTACTACCTCTTCTAAACATTCCCAAACTTCATTGGTTTTGTTTTCTATCATTTTTTTAGCTTGTTTTACTGTAGTTGCATAACCTTTTTCTTCAAGCTTAGCTAAAAGATGTGGTTTAAAAAGCTCTAAAGCCATTTTTTTAGGTAAACCACATTGATCCATTCTAAGTTTTGGACCCACAACAATAACGCTACGACCTGAAAAATCAACCCTCTTACCTAGTAGGTTTTGTCTAAAACGTCCTTGTTTGCCTTTAATAATTTCACTTAAAGATTTTAATGGGCGTTTATTTGCTCCTTTTACAGCATTAGCACGACGACCGTTGTCAAAAAGTGCATCAACAGCCTCTTGGAGCATTCTTTTTTCATTTCTTATAATGATTTCAGGTGCATCAAGTTCCATAAGTTTTTTAAGACGTGTATTTCTATTAATAACACGACGATATAAGTCATTCACATCAGAAACTGCAAATTTCCCACCATCTAAAGCCACTAAAGGACGCAAATCTGGCGGTAAAACTGGAAGATTTGTAATCATCATCCATTCAGGACGATTTGGTACGGCTTCATCGCTATCGGTATTGGCGTTTAAATTTGAATTTAAGAAATTTTCTACAACTTTTAAGCGTTTAATGATGGTTTTTTTCTTAGCCTCTGAATTTGTAGCCGCCATTTCTTCTTTAAGCTGATTTAAAAGCGCTACAAGATCTAAATTTGCAAGTAAATCACGAACAATTTCTCCACCCATTCTTGCTTTAAAGCCACTATTTTCATAGCGTTGCATTAAATTTTGATATTGCTCCTCGTTTAAAACATCGCAATATTCCACTTTTTTAGTACTTTCATTATCATAGAAAGCATCTCCTGGGTTTTCAACGATATAAGCTTCATAATAAAGCACGCGCTCAAGATCTTTCATCTTAACACCCAAAAGCGTTCCTATACGGCTTGGAAGAGAATTAACATACCAAATATGAGCCACAGGAGTTACAAGCTCGATATGCCCCATTCTAGAACGACGCACTTTTGAATTTGCTACTTCAACACCACATTTTTCGCACTTAACACCTTTAAAACGCATTTTTTTATACTTACCACAAAGACATTCATAATCTCTTATAGGTCCAAAAATCTTTGCACAAAAAAGCCCATCTCTTTCAGGCTTTAAGGTTCTATAATTGATAGTTTCTGGTTTTTTTACTTCTCCATAAGACCATGATTTGATTTTTTCAGGACTTGCAAGTCTTAGTTGAAACGCTTCAAAATCCCTAGGTCTTGCATCTTCTTTGATTTCTATTACTTTAAATTTACTCATTATCTTCATCCTTATCAAAAATCTCAACATCTAAAGCAAGAGATTTAAGCTCATTGGTTAATACAAAAAATGTTTCAGGAATTCCTGTTGCTGGAACATTTTCACCTTTTGTCAATGCTTTATAAGCACTAAATCTACCTTCTACATCATCTGATTTTATGGTTAACATTTCTCTTAAAGTATGAGCCGCTCCATAAGCTTCAAGTGCCCAAACTTCCATTTCTCCAAATCTTTGTCCCCCAAAGAGTGCTTTACCACCCACAGGTTGTTGGGTAACTAAGCTGTAAGGTCCTGTACTTCTTGCGTGAACTTTCTCATCAACCAAGTGGTGGAGTTTTAGCATATACATACATCCTACATGAACACGCTCTGCGATTTTCTCACCCGTGCGTCCATCATAAAGTTCTGTTTTGCCGTCCATATCTATCTTGGCCATTTCAAAAAGCTTGCTAAATTCTTCTATATTTACACCTTCAAAAACAGGAGTAGCAAATTTAACTCCTTTACTCCAGTCTCTAGCATAGTTTAAAAGCTCTTCATTGCTTAAGCTTTTAATAAATTCTTTTTCGCTTGCAAGTCTTGGAATAGAACAAATTTCAAGCATTTTTGCTCTTAATTCTTTAAGAAAATCTTTTTGCTTTCTGTCAAAAATTTCTTGAATCTGATCTCCGAGTCTAAGTCCAATTAAACCCAAATGGCTTTCTAAAATTTGGCCTATATTCATACGACTTGGAACGCCAAGTGGATTAAGCGCAATATCCACGCTTTTGCCATTTGGTAAATAAGGCATATCCACTTCAGGAACTATAGTTGAAACTATACCTTTGTTTCCGTGGCGTCCTGCCATTTTATCACCAACTTTAAGCTTTCTCTTTGTAGCAATATAAACTTTAACAAGCTTAATTACCCCACTTGGTAAAATATCATCTTTTTCTAAAATTTCAAGCTTTTCATCGTGTTCTGCTTTTAATTTTTTCTTCTCATTTTGGAAATGATTTTTTAAATCATCGTATTCTTTTTGAATCTCTTTAGAATAAGCTTTAATCAAAGTTGTTAAAGTAAAACGATTGATTTTTTCAAGTTCGCTAATATCTGCAGTTTGTCCTTTTTTATAATTTTTATCTCCAATTTTTTGATCACTATTTAAAGGGGCTTTGGAAAGAAGAGCACAAACACGAAGCATTTCTTCTCTATCCATCATCAAAAGTCTATCATGATGTTCTTTTTCTAAAGCCATTTTTTCTTTATCATAAGATTTTATTGCGCGATCATCTTTTTCATAGCCTTTTTTAGTGAAAATTTTAACATCCACAACAACACCCTCTAAAGAAGCGGTTGCATAAAGTGATTTATTCACAACATGTCCTGCTTTTTCCCCAAAAATAGCTCTTAAAAGTCTTTCTTCAGGAGTTGGTTTAACCTCACCTTTTGGAGAAACCTTACCCACCAAAATCATACCTGGTTTGATATGGGTACCAATTTTTGCAATACCGCTCTCATCAAGATGTGCAACATCTTCTTCTTTTACATTTGGGATATCTTTGGTAATTTCTTCTATGCCGTCTTTTAGTTCTCTTGCTTCAATTTCTTTTTCATAAATGTGCACGCTTGTAAAGGTATCTTCACGAATAATTCTCTCACTTACAACTATAGCATCCTCATAGTTATAACCATTCCAAGGCATAAAAGCGATTAAAGCATTTTTACCTATAGCAAGTTCGCCTTGATCCATAGAAGGACCATCTGCGATAATTTGTCCTGCTTTTACTATATCACCTTTTTTAACAATAGGATGTTGAATATAATTTGTATTTTGATTGGTTCTTAAATTTTTCTCCATAGTATAATGGTCAATAAATGGACCTTTATCATCTTCACCTAAAATGAAAATACTTTTATTATCCACTTTCTCAACCACACCGCCACGCTTTGCTTTAACAGCTTCCCAAGCATCACGCGCAATAATTTGTTCCATACCTGTTCCTACTATCGGAGCTGAAGCAGTAAGAAGTGGCACAGCTTGACGTTGCATGTTTGAACCCATTAGTGCTCTGTTTGCATCATCGTGCTCTAAAAACGGAATCAAAGAAGCCGCAACCCCAACAACCATACCTGAGCAAAGATCGATTAATTGCACTTCTTCGCGTCTTGCAAGTATAGTTTCACCATCTTGTCTAGCCTCAACAAATTCTTCTACTATATTGCCTTTAGCATCAACCTTAGTTGAAGCTGGTGCGATAAACAAACCTTCTTCTTGTGTTGCTGTAAGATAAACAACTTCATTAGTCACTTTACCATTTACAACTTTTCTATATGGTGCTTCAACAAAGCCAAGTTCATTTACTTTTGCATAAGTAGAAAGAGTGTTAATCAAACCAATATTTTGACCTTCAGGTGTTTCAACTGGACAAATTCTACCATAATGTGTCGCGTGAACATCACGCACTTCAAAACCTGCTCTTTCTTTTACAAGCCCACCTTCACCAAGCGCTGACAAACGACGCTTATGAGTAACCTCACTTAAAGGGTTGGTTTGATCCATAAATTGCGAAAGCTGACCTCCTGTAAAAAATTCAATGATAGTTGTAGTAATCATTTTAGGATTGATTAAATCATAAGGCATTACTTTATCAAGATCCGCATTTAAAGAAGTAAATTTATCTCTGATCGCCTTTTGCATTTTTGCAAGACCTAAATGAAGCTCATTGGCTAAAAGTTCACCTATAGAACGGATACGACGATTTCCTAAATGATCTCTATCATCAATATGTCCTTTACCATTTTTTACTTTAATTAAATATTTTGCAGTTTTAATAATATCTTCATTAGTCAAAACAGTAACATACTCAGGCACTTCAAGACCTAACTTATGGTTCATTTTCATACGACCCACCTTGGTAAGATCGTATCTTTCAGGATTGAAGAATAAATCATTTACAAAAGCCTTCGCTGCATCTTTTACCACAGGTTCACCTGGGCGCATAACTTTGTAAATTCTAATCGCAGCTAAATCATTTTCATCATCGATATTTTCACTTTGTTTAAGAAGTTTTAGAGTTTCTCCATCTTGAGCAAAGGAGTTAATAATCGCTGCATCAACGCCATTAGCCAAGTCATTTGCTATATCAAAACTTTTTTGCTCTTTAATCTTGGCAAGCTTACTCTCATCTAGCAAAGTTAAAGAATCAAATAAAACCTCTCCACTTTCCTTATCAATAATAGGATTTGCCAAATAACGATTAAGTAAAATTTCTACAGGGTATTCTATCCATTTTAAACCGTCTTTAATAAGCTGTTCTGCTTTTTTCTTTGTAAGTCGTTTTCCAGCTTGATGAACAATTTTTCCTTTTTCATCTTTAATATCATACTCTATTCTGTCCATAAAATCATTTGGATTAAATTCTGTTAAAAATTTATCTTTTTTCACATGTATAGTCTGGATAGGATAAAACAACTTAATAATATCCTGTTTTTTATACCCTAAAGCCCTAAAAAGCATAGTTACAGGAACTTTTCTACGCTTGTTGATTCTTACATACAAAACATCTTTGGCATCGTATTCAAAATAAAGCCACGAACCACGATCAGGAATAATTTGTGCTGTATAAACAAGCTTATTTGCAACCGTTGAACTTTCTTCTTCTTTAAAAATAACACCAGGGCTTCTATGTAATTGATTTACAACCACTCTCTCAACCCCGTTAATGATAAAAGATACACGATCTGTCATTAAAGGAATTTCGCGGATATAAATTTCTTGTTCTTTAATATCTTTTACGCCAACTTTTTCCCCTGTTTTTTCATCTTTTTCATGCAGAGTAAGACGGATTTTCATTTTTAAATTTACAGAATAAGTCAAACCTCTTTCCATGCATTCGCGAATGGTATATTTTGGCTTGCCTATTTCACTACTAACATATTCAAGACTCAATCTATTTTGCGGATCATGAATAGGAAAAATTGATTTAAAAACTTTTTCTATACCACTTTCACCATTATCAAGATTTAAAAAATAATCAAAACTCTTTTTTTGTAATTGTAGAAGATTTGGGATTTCTATTTGTTTTGAAATGTTTGAGAAGTCTACTCTTAAACGATTTCCTAATTTATTATCTAACATATCGCACATACCTCATGGTAAATTTTGTAAATTTAAAAAAGAAGACCTAAAAATTAGGTAAAAATAAAAAAAGAAGACTTGCCTTGGCAAATCTTCTTCTAACTTTAAAGCTTAAAATTACTTAAGTTCTACTTTAGCACCAGCTTCTTCAAGTTGTTTTTTAGCTTCTTCAGCTTCAGCTTTAGCCACACCCTCTTTTAGAGTTGAAGGAGTTTGCTCAACTGCATCTTTTGCTTCTTTAAGACCAAGGCCTGTAAGAGCACGAACGATTTTAATAACTTCAATCTTTTTAGCACCGCCATCAGTTAAAACGATATCAAATTCAGTTTTTTCTTCAGCAGCAGCTGCAGCACCACCAGCTGCAGCACCACCAGCCACCATTACAGGAGCAGCAGACACACCAAATTTTTCTTCAAATTCTTTTACAAGTTCTGATAACTCAAGAACACTTAAATTTGAAATATATTCTAATACATCTTCTTTAGAAATTGCCATTTTTTATCCTTTTATTTAATTTATTCAGATTCTTTTTTATTTTTAAGCGCATTTAAACCTATTGTGAAATTGGTAATTGGCGCATTCCAAACTTGCAAAAGCATAGCAAGCAACTCATTGCGTGAAGGCATTTTAGCAAGAGCTTTAACCTTAGCAACATCTGCAACTTCGCCTTCAATATGAGCTGTTTTGATTTCAAATTTATCGTTATTTTCTTCAAATTTAGCAGCTACTTTTGAAACACTTAGCTGATCTTCGCCCCAAAGATAAATATTTGTATCTTTAAGAACTAGACCTGTTTTACCGGAATTGTTAAGAGCAATGTTAGCCAAAGTATTTTTAACAATTTGAACTTTTACATTGTTTTCTCTTGCATTATTTCTAAGCTCTTCTAGTTTTTTTGTGCTAAGACCTCTGTAATTACAAACTACAATAGCTTCACTAGCTTTAAAACCTTCTTCAAGTTTAGCAATAATCTCAACTTTTTCGCTTCTAGTCACATTTTCTCCTTTCCGATTGAGATTTCAAGTAGAGTGGAAATCCAATTAAGCTTACGCCTCGACCATCTTCAATCTAAAATAAACATCTCAAAAAATCAAAAATTTTTTCAAATGTTTATTTTAAAACAAAAGAGTTGCAAAAAAGCAACTCTTATTTCATATCAAGCAATTCTTGTGTTTCAAGCTTTACAGAAGGGCTCATTGTCAAAGATAAAGCCGCATTTTTAATATATCTACCTTTAGCTGCGGCAGGTTTGTGTTTGTTAATTGCCTTTACAAAAGTGCTAACATTGTCCCATAATTGTTCTTTAGAAAAACTTACTTTACCAAGACCTGCATGGATATTTCCTTGCTTATCAACACGGAAATTTACTTGACCACTTTTTGCATTATTAACCGCTTGAGCAACATCCATAGTCACTGTTCCGGTTTTAGGATTTGGCATTAAACCTTTTGGGCCTAAAATTCTACCAACTTTACCAACAAGTCCCATTAAATTTGGAGTAGCAATCAAAACATCAAAATTCATATTACCTTTTTGAATTTCTTCTACTAAATCATCGCTACCCACAATATCTGCACCAGCATTTTTCGCTTCATCAGCTTTTGCATCTTTTGCAATTACAGCAACACGAACTTTTTTACCCGTTCCAGCAGGTAAAACAACAGATCCTCTTACCATTTGATCTGCATGTCTTGGATCAACATTGAGTTTTAAAGCAATTTCTACAGTCTCATCAAATTTAGCGGACTTTAAAGTCTTTATTGTATCAATTGCATCGCTTAAAGCATACTCTTTATTTGAATCAATTTTTTGTGATAATTCTTTTAATCTTTTTGCTATCTTAGCCATTTATTTTCTCCGCATTTTAAAGTGCTACCGCCTTTTACCTTGGCGGTGAAAGGATTAATCTACGATTTCAACACCCATAGAACGAGCTGAACCTGCAATAATTTTAACAGCTTGATCTCTATCTTTAGTATTTAAATCTGCAATTTTCTTATCTACTATTTCTAAAACTTGAGCACGAGTTAACTTACCCACCTTATTTTTAAGTGGATTATCCGTACCTTTAGAAATTCCAGCTGCTTTTTTGATCAAATCCGTAGCTGGCGGTTGTTTTGTAATAAAAGTAAAACTTTTATCTGCATAAACAGTGATAACAACAGGGATATTAAAACCTGCCATATCTTTTGTTCTTTCATTAAAAGCCTTACAAAACTCCATAATATTAACACCTTGCTGACCCAAAGCAGGACCAACAGGTGGTGATGGGTTTGCTTTTGTGGCAGCAATTTGCAATTTAATTTCGCCTACGACTTTTTTAGCCATAACAAATCTCCTTACTTGATATAAATTAAATTATTTTCTCAACTTGAGAATATAAGATCTCCACTGGAGTTGAACGTCCAAAAATAGAAACATTTAATTTTAATAAACCACGAACCATATCATACTCTTCTACAATTGCAGTAAAGTTTGCAAATGGCCCTTCTGTGATTCTCACATTTTCCCCTTCTTCAAAAGAAATCTTTGGTTTAGGCGCTGCACGATTGTGAACTTTTTCCAAAATCAAATTAATATCTTTTTCTGTTAAAGGGGTTGGCTTTTTAGATTCTCCAATAAAACGACCAACCTTTGGAAGAGATTGAATGCGATGCCAAAGCTCTGTATTTAAATCAAGAAGTGCAAAAACGTATCCTGAATACAAACTTCTTTCGCTAATCTTTTCTTTTCCATTCTTAAATTCAATAACATCTTCAGTTGGAACAACAATTTCTTTAAGTTGTTCTTCAATTCCGTTATCTTTTACTAAATTTTCAATGGCTCTTTTAACTGCCATTTCACTGCCAGCATAAGTTTGAATTGCATACCATTTATGAGTACTCATTTACTCTCCTTATACGATCGCAGAAACAATAGAGGACATAAGCCAATCCACTAACGCCAAAAACAAAGAAATCACCGCAACAACCACAAAAACTGTAATATAGGCATTTCTTACCTGTTCTTTTAAAGGAAAAATTACTTTCCTTAATTCGGCTTTTGATAATTTAAAATAAGTTATTAATTTTTCCATTTATTTAAACCTTAATTATGGCAGGGCAAGAGGGATTCGAACCCCCAACCATCGGATTTGGAATCCGGCGCTCTACCGTTGGAGCTATTGCCCTAAGGCGCAAGCTTAACTTTTTAGCTTAACTTCTTTGTGAAGTGTATGTTTTTTTAATCTTGGGCAATATTTTTTTAATTCTAATTTTTCAGTAGTATTTTTACTATTTTTATAGGTGCTATAATTAATATCACCACATTCTTCACACTTTAAACCAACTTTAATTCTCATTTCAATTTTCCTTAAAAAATTAAAGCCAAGCTTTTAACTTGGCTTTATTAAATTATTTAATAATTTTAGAAACAACACCTGAACCAACAGTTTTACCACCTTCACGAATAGCAAAACGAGTTCCTTCTTCAAGTGCTACTGGAGCGATCAAGCTTACAGTAATTCTCACATTTTCACCTGGCATAACCATTTCAACACCATCAGCTAATTTAATCGAACCTGTAACATCAGTTGTTCTTACATAAAACTGTGGTCTATAGTTGTTAAAGAATGGAGTATGTCTACCACCTTCATCTTTATTTAAGATATAAACTTCAGCTTCGAAGTCAGTGTGTGGAGTAATTGATTTTGGTTTAGCAAGAACCATACCACGGATAACTTCTTCCTTTTTAGTACCACGAAGAAGAACACCTACGTTATCTCCTGCTTCGCCTTGATCCATTTCTTTTCTGAACATTTCAACACCTGTTACAGTTGTTGTTTGAGTATCTTTAATACCAACGATTTCGATAGTATCACCTACTTTTACAACACCTTTTTCAATTCTACCTGTAACAACAGTACCACGACCTGAAATTGAGAAAACGTCTTCTATTGGCATTAAGAAGTCTTTTTCAGTATCACGAGTTGGAGTTGGAATATAGCTATCAACTGCAGCCATAAGATCCATAATTTTTGCTGACCATTCACCATCTTGTCCAGCTTTAGCTTCTTCAAGAGCTTTTAAAGCAGAACCAGAAATAATAGGTGTATCATCGCCTGGGAAATCATAAGAGCTTAATAATTCTCTAATTTCCATTTCAACTAACTCTAAAAGTTCAGCATCATCAACCATATCTGCTTTATTCATAAAAACAACAATATATGGAACGCCTACTTGACGAGAAAGAAGAATATGTTCTCTAGTTTGTGGCATAGGGCCATCTGCAGCAGAAACAACCAAGATCGCTCCATCCATTTGTGCAGCACCTGTAATCATGTTTTTAACATAATCTGCGTGACCTGGGCAGTCAACGTGTGCATAGTGACGATTGTCTGTTTCATATTCAATATGAGAAGTAGCAATAGTAATACCACGCTCTTTTTCTTCTGGAGCATTATCGATATTATCATAATCTTTAAGCTCTGCTAAACCTCTTCTAGAAAGAACAGCAGAAATAGCAGCTGTTAAAGTAGTTTTACCATGGTCAACGTGACCAATAGTACCAATATTTACGTGTGGCTTATTACGTGAAAATTTTTCTTTAGCCATTTTTTTCCTCCGTATAAAAAATAAATTGAGCAAAGCAAGTCTTATATCTATATAATTTTTTCAATTCATGGAGCTCATAGCGGGAATTGAACCCGCGACCTCTCCCTTACCAAGGGAGTGCTCTACCTCTGAGCCATACGAGCGCTCAGAAAAATTATACACAATAACAGACAACAAAAACTCTTAAATGGGATATATACTGTAAGTTAAAGGTTTTAAAATACAGCTCCCAGTTCTTTTAAATTGTTGGAGCGGGAAACGGGACTCGAACCCGCGACCCTCAGCTTGGAAGGCTGATGCTCTAGCCAACTGAGCTACTCCCGCAAAGCATGGTGGTGAGTCGTGGATTCGAACCACGGAAGGCGAAAGCCAGCAGATTTACAGTCTGCCCTCGTTGGCCACTTGAGTAACTCACCATAAAAATATTGCTTTTTCAATATTCTGGTCAAACACTGCTAAAATAAATGGAGCTGGTTAAGGGACTTGAACCCCCGACCTGCTGCTTACAAGGCAGCTGCTCTACCAACTGAGCTAAACCAGCAAAAATAAAAGTGAGATTATAACTCAAAAAAAAATTTTTGTCAAGACTTTTTAGTTTTTCTATAAAATTTTAGTCTTGTAAAGTTTATTATCATAAACCAATATTATTTTTATCTATTTATGATAATCAAACAAATTTAAAAATTTCTTTGCTCTTTCGCTTTTTGGATTTTCAAAAAAACTTTTAGGATCATTTTCTTCGATGATTTTTCCTTCATCCATAAAAATAATTTTATCTGCTACAGCTTTAGCAAAACCCATTTCATGAGTAACAATAAGCATAGTCATACCCTCTTTTGCAAGATTTAACATCACTTCTAAAACTTCTCTAACAATCTCAGGATCCAACGCTGCTGTAACCTCATCAAAAAGCATTAACTCAGGATTCATACATAAACTTCTTACTATGGCAATTCTTTGCTTTTGTCCTCCGCTAAGTTCTCTTGGATAAGCATGAATTTTATGCAAAAGCCCCACCTTTTCAAGCCAAATTTTAGCCTCTTTTAAAACCTCATCTTTCTTTCTTTTTTGCACTTTCATAGGCCCTAAAAGTATATTTTCTTCAACACTTAAATGCTCAAAAAGCTCATAAGATTGAAAAACCATACCAACTTTTTGACGCATTCTTGGCCATTCTTTAAAATCTTTATCTATTTTCTCATTATCAATATAAATATTACCACTTGCAATCTCTTCAAGCCCATTAATACAACGCAAAAGCGTAGATTTTCCACATCCGCTAGGACCTAAAATCACCACAACTTCTTTGGCTTTAACTTCTAAATTAATATCTTTTAAGGCGTGATGCGAACCATAATACTTTTGTAAATTTTCTATTTTTAGTATGCTCATTTTAGCTCCATTTTTTCTCTAATTTTCTTGAATATAAAGTGATAGGATAACAAAGTATAAAAAAGATAAAAAAAATCAAACCATAAATAATAAAAGGTGCAAAATCATTTTTATTATGAAATTCTATAATTTGTTGCCCTATCTTGACAAGCTCTACCGCTCCGATTAAATAAGCAAAGGTTGTACTTTTAATCATGCGAGTAAGTAAATTCATGCTCATAGGAGTTAAACGACGCATAGCTTGTGGAATAATAATATAAACAAAACTTTGCACCGTATTTAAACCTAAAGATGATGCACTTTCATACTGATGCTTTGGAATACTCTGCAAGGAAACACGTACTAAATCCATCATCTCAAAACAACCCCAAATGCTAAAAACAATAATAGCTGCACTTATAGAACTCAAATCCCACCCAAACCATCTAGGAAAACCAAAATACACCACAAAAAGCCATACCAAAAGTGGCATAACACGCACAAATTCTAAACCTAAACGACAAAAAGCATAGATATAGGTATTTTTAAAACTCATTAAAATTCCCAAAAACAACCCACCTATCGAAGTAATAATAATGCTGATAAATGAAATTTCAAGAGTGACAAAAAGCCCTTGCCAGAGTCTTAAAAGCGTATCGGTATTTAAAAGTTCAAGCATGAATCAACCTTTTTTCAAACTTTAGCAAAATAAAAGACAAAGGCAAAATAATGCACAAATATCCCATAAACAACAAAAACAATAGCTCATCTGTCTTATAGGTTAAGGAATTTAAACTCTTCATTAAATTCACCAAATCTGGCAAGGCAATAATACTAACCACTGAAGTTTCTTTGATTAAAAATATAATATTAGCACTAATACTTGGCATAGAAATAGCTAAAGCTTGCGGCAAAATCACATAACGCAAATTTCCAAATTTTGAAAAACCCAAAGAAAGTCCGGCTTCAAACTGCTGTTTTCTTATGGCTTCAAATCCCGCCCTTAAACTCTCAGCCATATAAGAACCCCCTAAAAAACTAAGTCCTACTATAGCACAAGCAAAAGAAGGTCTTAAAGTTTCTTCTACGCTTAAACAAATCACACTAAGCGGTGGAATTTGTTCTAAATGTATATTAAATTTAGGTAAAGCATAATATAAGAAAAAAAGTTGAATTAATAAAGGCGTATTTCTTGAAAACTCTATATAAAGCTTGCAAATATTTTCTAAAATTTTTATTTTAAAATAACTCATTAAAATGCAAAACAAGCCTATTATCAAAGAAAAAATAATTCCAAAAAAGCTTAGTTTTATCGTAAGCCAAGCAGCTGTTAAAAAAGCAGGAGCTTGAGCTAATATAAAATCAAAATCCATTCTCTACCTTAAATTTTACCAAAGTTCTTTCATGATCATATCTTTATTTAAAATTTCAATTCTACCTTTTTTTGTATCAATAAGTTCTGAAATTTTAAGCTCTTTTAACACTCGAGATAAAGATTGTGCTCTAACATTTAAATCAATTGCAATTTGTTTTTGTGAAATTGTATCTAAATTTTTTTCATTTTCCAAAAGATACTTTAATAATCTCGTCCTTAAATCTAATGCATTTTGAGATAATTTCTTTTCTAAAATTTTAATTTTATCAAAAAGTGAACTGATGAGTAAAAAATTGAATTCTTTATTTTCACTGCATAAATTTTGAAAATTAATAAAATCAATTTCCAAAATTTCTCCATCTTCTTCAAAAATAGCATTAGCAGGATAATTTAATTTTTTAAAAGCAGGCATTTCTGCTATAAAATTTAGAGGATTAAAATAATGCAAAGTAATTTCTTTATCACTTGCTGTACTTTTATAAATGCGTATTTTTCCCTTGAGTAAAATAAAAAATTTTTTAGCCTCTTCGCCTTCATAAAATAAAATACTATTTTTTTGAAATTTTTTTAATTTTCCTACACTAGATAAAAGTTCTAAATAATCTTTCATTATATACATTTTCCATTCTTAACTTATGTTAAATTTAATTTATCTTATTTTTGCTATATTAACGCCATAAAATTAACATTTAAGAAAGGCTTATATGAAATTTGAAACAATTAATCAAGAAAGTATAGCAAAACTCATGGAAATATTTTATGAAAAAGTTAGAAAAGATAAGGATTTAGGTCCTATTTTTAACAATGCTATTGGAACAAGCGATGAAGAATGGAAAGATCATAAAGCAAAAATAGGAAATTTTTGGGCAGGCATGCTTTTAGGCGAAGGTGATTATAATGGGCAACCCTTAAAAAAGCATCTAGATCTACCTCCTTTTCCTCAAGAATTTTTTGAAGTTTGGCTAAAACTTTTTGAAGAAAGTTTAAATATAGTTTATAATGAGGAAATGAAAAATGTCATTTTACAGCGTGCACAAATGATAGCTTCACATTTTCAAAATATGCTTTACAAGTACGGCAGACATTAATTTGGCAATTTTTTTGCCAAATCTTTTTTCACCTCTTCTAAAATCTCCTCATCCTTAGAAAAATCAAAAAATTTAAACTCATTTCCATGTTGCATAAAACCATCGAGCAAATCTCCACTCAAACGATTTTTAAGATCAAGCTCTGCTATTTTAAACCCATCTAAAGTGCTAGCAAATTCTTTTAAACGACTCGGAATTTCTTTAAGCTTAGTATAAAGATAGCAAGTACTTTTAAGCCCTACACGACCTACACGGCCACGAAGTTGATGTAAAGTAGCAAGTCCTAAACGTTCCGCCCCCACAATCACTATCATACTCAATCTTGGCAAAGAAATACCTACTTCCACCACTGTAGTGCTTAGTAAAATATTTCCCTCATCTCTAAAACGCTCTAAAATTTCATCTTTTTGTTTATCTTTTCCATGAGTTACAAAAACTTTTTCATAATGACTCTGCCAATATTCTTTAGCCTGTTCTAAAGAAAGATAAGGAATCTTATCACTAGCACTCACTAAGGGATAAATAATGATAATTTGATGATTTTTAGAAATTTCTTCCTTGATCTTCTCACTAAGCTTAGAAAAGCCTTCATTTTGTATGCAATAAGTTGTAATATCTTTTTTAAAAGGCATTTGTTTAATAAAGCTAAAATTTAAAAGTTCAGATTGTATCATGCTTAAAGTTCTTGGAATAGGTGTAGCCGAAAACTGTATAAAATGAGGGGCAAATTCTTGCTTATTTAAAGAATGAATTTTCTCACGCTGAGCTGATCCAAAACGATGTTGTTCATCTATCATTACAAGTACGGCATTATGACTTTCTAAATGAATTAAAGCGTGAGTGCCTATAATAAGATTTGCTTTTTGGATATTTTGTTCTAAATCTTTTTCTTTTTTACCCCCTTTAATAAACAAAATATTCATAAAATCAGGTAAAAATTTCTTAGCCTCCTCATAAAGCTGATACGCTAAAATACTAGTAGGTGCCATTAAAATAGCTTGCTTAGGATAAACCATCAAAGCAGCACCGAGTAAAACCAAGGTTTTACCACACCCTACATCACCCATAATCACACGCCTTTTGGCTTCTTTTGAATGCAAATCTTTTTCTATATCTTTTAAGGCGTTAAGCTGATCTTTAGTAAGAGAAAAAGGCAAATCCTTAATCCAATTGGCTATATTAAAAACATTGATTTGATGAGCTTTAAAATGCGTTTTTTTAGCTTTTAAACGCTTTAAAAAATTATATATTTCTATGTATTTTAAATCTTTGCTAAAATTTTGCAAATTTTCAAACATAAAAAAACTTTTTTCATCATAAGCATGCAAATTTAAAAGAAAATGTATATATTTATCCTCTATGCCACTTTCTTTTAAATTTTCATAGTTAAGATATTTATGTATAAAAGCAGCAATTTTTGTATCTTTTAAGCCTAAAATTTGATACTTTGGACTAAAACCCTCAAAAGAAGTTAAAATTTTAGGATTGTTAAATTGCCAAGTGTGATTAAAGCGTGAGAGTTTAGCATTAAAAATAAGCTCTTTTCCTACCTTACAAATCCTAAAATGCCAAGCTCTAGGATGAAAAAACACAAAAGAGATATTTTCTTGCCATTCTTCACAAAAACCCAAACCAAAAAGTTGATTTTTTCTTGAACTAACGCTTTTTATAGTGATTTTTTGAGTGCAAATTTCATTTTCTTTAGGATTTTTACTTGGATTTAAATTTTCGATTTTTTTAGGTAAAAGAAGCGCTAAATCAATAGCACTTCTAATTTTTAATTTTTTAAAAAATTCAAAATCACTTTCTTTAATTTTCATTTTGTATGCTTGCAAAACTTATATTTAAAAGCTCTTGATGTTTTTTAATATAAGCATTGATGGTTTCAAGTTTAACCTTTTCCATAAGTTTTAACTCTTCTTTATAATATCCCAAATTTAAACCTTGATAAAATTCATTAAAGGCCATAGATAAACGCTTGCTTAAGCTTTCATAACGCAAAGGAGTTGATCCTATGAGAAAATTTTTAGCTTGATCAAGTTCGTTTTGAGTCATGCCATTTTTTATAAAATCTTCAAAAAGCTCTTTTACGATTTTTTTAGCTTCTTTAGCGCTTTCATTTTTAGTTTGTAAATATCCAAAAACTCTAGAAAAAGACATATTCATATCAAGCATAGCATAAGCTGAGTATGCAAGACCTCTTTTAACACGAATTTCTTCCATAATCCTTGAACCAAATCCCCCTTGTCCTAGCACAAATAAAGCAATTTTTGCAAGATATAAATCCTTATCTTTAAAATCGGCAAAAAAAGGCGTAGCAAAATAAATATAAGCTTGTTCACTTTCTGGGCGTAGCAAAATTTCATCTTTGATGTTTTTGCTTAACTCATATTTTTTTGGAGTATTTTTCTTACCTATTTGAAGTTTTGATAAGAGTTTTAAAAGATCTTCCTTGGCTTGTTTTTCTTCTAAATCTCCTCCTAAAATCACAACCAAATCACTAAGATGGATAAAATTTTTATAAAAATTTTGCAAATCTTTTAAAGACAAAGTTTCTATACTTTTTTCATCTCCATCATTTGAACTTTGAAATTCTTTACATTTAAAAATTTGAGCATTGAGTAAATTTTTTGCTAAATAATCAAAATCACTATTTTTACTCGCGAGCTCACCTAAGGCATTGATTTTTAATTTTTGCAAAGTTTTTTCTTCTATTCTTGGTTTTAAAAGCAATTTTTCTAAACTCTTTAAAGCAAAATCAAAATTTTCTTTCAAGCAAGAAAGATTGATTTCCAAGCTTTCAAAACCACTACTTGCCTCTAAATTTATCGCTCTAAATTCTAAATCCTTAAAAAATTTATCATCCACGCCTTCATTTAAAATACGTGAAAACATCTTAGCTAAGCCTGCTATTTCATCATAACTTCTAGCACAATTTCTAAAGACAAGCTTTAAAACAACAATAGGAAAATCAGAATTTTTTTCAAAAATAAAAGGGATTTTAACACCCCTACTCTCTAAATACTGCATTAAAACCTTTCTAAAATTTCATAAGCGGTATTGCGTTTAGCTGGATTTTCGCCTAAACTTCTAATCAGCCTTATCATCTCATCTTGATTCATTCTATAACTTGCTCCTGCGGCACTTACTACATTTTCTTCCATCATGGTTGAGCCTAAATCGTTAGCCCCAAATTTTAAAGCAAGTTGACCTATAATCGAGCCTTGAGTTACCCAAGAACTTTGCAAATTTTTAAAATTATCTAAATAAAGTCTTGCTAAAGCTAAAAGTCTTAAATACTTGTTAGAACTTTGCTTCATAATCTCTGGATGTTTTTGGATTAAAGCAGTATTATCACTTTGAAAGCTCCATAAAATAAAAGCTCTAAAACCACCTGTTTCATCTTGTAATTTTCTCAAATGCTCAAAATGATCGATGATTTCTTCATCATTTTCAACCGTTCCAAACATCATAGTAGCTGTACTTTTCATACCGATTTTATGAGCTTGGCGATGTACTTCTAACCAAGTAGCTGTATCGCATTTATTTGGTGCAATGATATCACGCACCCTATCGCTTAGCACCTCAGCACCTGCTCCTGGTATAGAAAATAAACCTTTAGTTTGCAATCTTTGCAGCACTTCAGTAATTGAAATTTTAGATGCTTTTGCAATATAAGCGATTTCAACTGCTGAAAAACCATGTACAGTGATATTTGGATAATGTTCTTTTATCCAAGAAACTAATTCTTCATACCATTCTATTTTTAATTTTGGGTGCACCCCACCTTGAAAAAGAATTTGTGTACCCCCAATAGCTTCAAGCTCCTCTATCTTCTTGCCTATCTCCTCAAAGCTTAAAATATAAGCATCATCTTCTTTATGATGGCGATAAAAAGCACAAAAAGAACAATCAATACAACAAACATTGGTATAATTAATATTTCTATCCACAACAAAAGTGGTAATTTTTTCAGGATGAAGTTCTAATTTTCTTTTATAAGCCATTTCTCCAAGTTCCGTTAAACTCGCATGATATAATAAATCTAAAGCTTCTTTTTTATCCAGTCTTTTCAAAATTTTTCCTTGTTTTTTTACATAATTAAAATAATTATAGCATTTAAAATATAAATTATGCTATAGTTTCGCTTATGAATTACATTGAACTATTAAAAAATAATAAAAATATCAGAATATTAGCTTCGGTTCAGTTTATAGTATATTTTGGAGCATGGTTTTCTCAAACTGGAGTTTTTACCCTTTTAGTCGAGCTTAATGCTCCTACTTGGGCAACAGCTACAAGTGCTATGCTTGCTTTTTTACCTGGAGTTTTGCTTGCTCCTATTAATGGCGTCATAGTAGAGAAAAATAAACCTAAAAAACTTTTACTCAGTATGATTAGCATAGAATTAATTTCTATTTTTTGTCTTATTTTTGTCACAAGTCTTAGCATGCTTTGGCTTTTGTTTATTTTAATCTTCATAAGACTTTGCGTTGCTTCGATTTATTTTCAAGCTGAAATGAGTTTATTGGCGAAAATTTTAACCCCTCAAGAACTTAAACTCGCTAATGAAATGCACAGTGTCATTTGGGCGATTTCTTATACAGCAGGTATGGCAAGTGCGGGAATTTTTATTTATTTTCTAGGAGTTAAAACCGCTTTTTTATTTGACTGTGTACTTATACTCATAGGCATTTCTTTTTTAGTAAGATTAAGCATTCCTGATTTTCATCAAAAAACACAAAGTCGCTTTTTTACTATGATAAAAGAAGGATTTTTCTATGTTTTAAACAATAAGATAATTTTTCATCTTATCTTGCTTCACGCTTTTATAGGTTTAACTGCTTATGAAACCTTGGTTACGCTTTTAGCACAACATCAATATAAAGAAGTTTTATCTGCTGCTTTAGTAATAGGGTTTTTAAATGCAGTACGTGCTTGTTCTTTAGCTATAGGACCTATGGTTTTAAGCAAATTTATTAATGATAAAAATTTATTTTACATGTATCTTGGTCAAGGTTTTGGTATTATACTTTGGGCTTTAACTCAATTTAATTTTTATATTTCTTTTTTAGGTTTAATTGGTGCAGGTTTTTTTACCTCAGCACTTTGGGCTTATACCTACACTATGATACAAAAAAATGCCGACAAAGAATATCATGGCAGAGTAATTGCTTATACAGATATGATTTATCTTAGTTTTAGCGCTATTATTTCAATGCTTATGGGTTTTTTATTTGAAATAGGCTTGAGTTTAGAACTGATTACAGGTTTATTGGGTATGATTTTTATCTTTGCGGCATTTTATTGGAAGTGGTTTTATAAAAAATATTTGTGAAAATTCACAAATATTTTAAATTTTAAACAAATCTTGAAGATTTTTCATTGCTTCTTCATTGCTGATGGCATTATTTAGCTGCGACGAGCTTAATTCATTGAGCTCTATTTCATAACCACTTAACATAGAAGCAAGACGAATATTAATACCATTTTTTCCTATAGCTTTACTTTTTTGTTCGCTATTTAAACTTACAATAGCTTTTTTATCTTCAATTTTTACAGAATTTACAATAGCAGGAGCCAAGGCACGAGAAATTAAAATTTCACTCTCATTTGTAAATTCTATACAATCAATATTTTCATTATGAAGCTCTTTGCTTACTGCATTAATTCTTACACCTTTAACACCTACTGTAGCACCTACAGGATCGATATTTGCTCCATTGGCTTGAAGAATGATTTTTGCTCTTTCACCTGGAATTCTAGCACATCCTATAATATTGACATAACCATCTTTGATTTCTGGAACCTCAGCTTCAAGTAAACATTCTAAAAATTTAGGACTTGTACGACTAAGCTCGATTTTAATACCCTTATCTGTATAAACACGGCGTATCACCGATTTTACCACATCACCTATTTTAAACTTTTCCCCTTTAATGCGATTTTTTCTTGGCAAAAAAGCTCTTAATTCATCTATTTCAATAAAAGTATTTTCTTCATTATCCACTCTAACAACTGTACCAAAAACCATTTGCCCTACTTTGTTTTTATATTTTTCAAAAATAGTTTGTTCTAATAATTTTTGTATATGATATTCAAGTTCTTTATGCAAGGTATTTACCGCAGTTCTTCCTAAATTTTCCAAAGAACATTCATAAGTTAATTCATCTCCTATTTCAACATCTGGAGCTTCTGATTTTGCCTTACTTAACGCGATAAAACTCTCACTTTTATTTTGTAATCTCTCGTCATTATCTGCTACTATGGTAATTTTTTGATAAAGATTTAAATTTTTAGGATCTACAAAAAACTCATATTCTTGTCCATAAATTCTTTTTGCAGTATTGATTAAAGCGGTAGCTACTTTTTCTTTTACATTCTCTAAGTTTAAATTTTTTTCATTAGCAATAGATTCGATAATATCTGCTATCTTTTCCATATTTTATAAAACCTTTTTTTTGTGGGAAATTTAAAAATGTAGATAAAAATTATATCCTTAATAAGTTTAATTAAAAGTAAAATTTGCTAAAATTATAGATTAAAATGAAAATTCTTAAGGATTTAGCTATGGAATTAAAATTGGCAAGAACTTTGATTAATGAAAAACCTAAAAATATTAGCCTAGAAAAAATCGAAGAGGCTATAGAAAAAGAAGGACAAAAGTTTTTTTATTTTGATAAAGATAATACACACAAACAACTCATTGCCCTTGTAAATCATTTTGAAAAAAAAGGAGTAAGCATTTATCATAGAACCGTAAAATACGGACTTGATGATAATGATTTTATGTATGAGGTACATATTCTTTGAGTGCTAAAAAACTTTTTATCCAAACTTTAGGTTGTGCGATGAATGTCAGAGATTCTGAGCATATGATCGCAGAATTAACACAAAAAGAAAATTACGCACTAACAGAAGATATCAAAGAAGCAGATCTTATTCTCATCAACACTTGTTCAGTGCGTGAAAAACCTGTGCATAAACTTTTCTCAGAAGTAGGTGGTTTTGAAAAAGTTAAAAAAGAAGGTGCTAAAATAGGAGTTTGTGGATGTACTGCATCGCATTTGGGAAATGAAATTTTCAAACGTGCTCCTTATGTGGATTTTGTTCTAGGGGCAAGAAATATTTCTAAAATCACTCAAGCTATAAAAACTCCAAAATTTATGGGCGTGGACATAGACTATGATGAAAGTGAATTTGCTTTTGCAGATTTTAGAAATAGTATTTATAAATCCTATATTAATATCTCCATAGGTTGTGATAAACACTGCACTTATTGTATAGTGCCACATACTAGAGGAGATGAAATTTCCATACCTTTTAATATTATCTATAAAGAAGCTCAAAAAGCCGTTGAAAAAGGCGCTAAAGAGATTTTCTTGCTAGGACAAAATGTCAATAACTACGGCAAAAGATTTAGAAACGAACATAAAAAAATGGACTTTTCAGATCTTTTAGAAGAACTTAGCACTATAGAAGGTTTGGAACGCATTCGCTTTACAAGTCCACATCCTTTGCATATGGATGATAAATTTTTAGAAGTTTTTGCCAATAATCCAAAAGTTTGCAAATCCATGCACATGCCTTTACAAAGCGGCTCAAGTGAAATTTTAAAAGCTATGAAGCGTGGCTATACTAAAGAATGGTATTTAAATAGAGCTTTAAAACTTAGAGAACTTTGTCCAAATGTTAGCATTTCTACAGACATTATTGTAGCTTTTCCAGGGGAAAGTGAAAAAGATTTTGAAGAAACTATGGATGTTTTGGAAAAAGTGCGTTTTGAACAAATTTTTTCTTTTAAATACTCCAAACGC
Source organism: Campylobacter sp. US25a (assembly GCF_004379075.1). Taxonomy (NCBI): domain Bacteria; kingdom Pseudomonadati; phylum Campylobacterota; class Epsilonproteobacteria; order Campylobacterales; family Campylobacteraceae; genus Campylobacter; species Campylobacter sp. US25a. Next base: position 22,921 of record NZ_RYYM01000002.1, on the reverse strand, counting down.
CCTTTAACAAAAGCCGCAACCATGCCTAATCAAATCGATGAAGAAACAGCTTCAAGAAGACTTAGCACCTTACAAAATCGTCATAGTGAAATTTTAGATGAAATTGTAAAAAAACAAGAAAATAAAACTTTTAAAGTTTTATTTGAAGAATTAAGAGCAGGCAATAGCATTGCTGGAAGAACAGATAATAATTTTTTAGTTCAAGTTGAAGGTAGCGAAGAACTTTTAGGGCAATTTAAAGAAGTAAAAATCACTAATGCAAAGCGTATGGTTTTATATGGGGAAATCGTTTAAAATCCATTGCTTAACATATATAATTTTCATCTTGCAATGGCTTATTTTTTTAAGCTGTAAAAAGCACTATAAAGGTGAAAAAGTTGACCATAAAGCTGGTGTGATACTTTTTTGGCATGGAAAATTAGCACTCATGCCTTTTGCGTTTAGACATTATAGACAAAAAAATAAAAAAGCCTATGTCATGATCTCTCACCATAAAGATGGAGAACAAATTGCAAAAATCATCAAGCTTTTCGGTCTTGATACTGTAAGAGGAAGCACTTCAAGGGGCGCTAGCAGTGCACTTAGAGCTGCATTTAAAGTTTTAGAACAAAATGACGATATAGTTATCACGCCTGATGGTCCACGAGGGCCTTATCATAGTATTTCAGATGGTTCTATCATTTTAGCTCAAAAAAAAGGACTAAAGATAAGAATTTTAAACTATGAAGCAAATCGTTTTTGGGAATTTAAAAGTTGGGATAAGATGATCTTGCCAAAACCTTTTAGTAAGATTACTTATAGTCTAAGTGAACCTTTGGATATTTTATCTTTAGATAAAAAAAAAGCTAAAGAATTTCTAATGGAACAATTTGATAAAATTAGCTTAGCTGATCAATTTAAGGAATGAAATGTTATTTTTACTTAAAAAAATATTTCCACAACTTTTTATTAGTATTATTTTAGAAGATAAAAAAAATATTGTAAAAGCTTCTATTTACAGAGGAAATAAACTAATCAGTAGCAATGAAAAAACTTTTGATAAAAGTGAAAATTTATTAGAATACATAAAAAATTTAAGCAAGCATTTCTTATTTTACCACACTGCTTTATTTTTAGATGCCAAAGAACAAGGATTAATACCTAGTACAAATATTCAAGATTGTGAGCACTTTAATATAGGAAAAATCAGCTTACAGCATATTTTGTTTAATAATGCCCTTGTTTATACGGCTACCGAACATGTGGAATATTATAGCGAGCTTTTTGAAGAATATAGAGGTTTAGATTTTTTATATTCCCCTTTTGCCCTTCTTTACTACAATATACAAAAAGAAAAACAGCCTGATGATCAAATTTTACTTTATGGATTTAAACAAGGACATCTTTTGGCAATTATTGTTGCTAAAGGCAATACTATTTTATACGGTGATTTTAAAATATTTGAGCAAGAATTAGGTTTAGAGCTTGAACTTCCATCAGAAGATAATCAAGAAATTCAAAACAACAACGATGATACTGAAGTTACCTTAGATAACTTCAATGAAGCCTTAAATAATAAATTTGACCTACTTGATCAAGAAAATAATCTTGAAACTTTAGATAATAATGATAATTTTAATCTTGATGAATTAAATCAATTTAGCAATGATATGGAACTTTGCCGTTATATTATTACGAGCATTGAAAAATTTTATAATGATGATAAATATGCTGGGGTATTTATCAATGGTATTTTATTATATAGCGAATCAGATATTAACATAAGCGCTATTGATTTTTTAGAAAGTGAAACTTTTTTAGAGATAAAAACAAAACAAATCAACACCTTAGATCTTATGATAGAGTTGATGCGAAAGGAGCTTAAATGACTTATAGCTTCATACAGCCAAGAAAAAAACCTATTTTCACACTCTTTGATAAAATTTGGCTAGGACTTTTTGGTTTTAGTATATTATTTATCTTGCTAGTATATTTTACATATACAATAAAAATTGCATTAATCAATAGCTCTATCGATGATGAAAAACAACAAGTTATAGTGCTTCAAAATCAAACTAAGCAAAATGAAATGCTTTATGAAATTTTATTTGATCAAAGCCAAATAGCGAAAAATTTTAACACTCAAAATCAAATTGTTAAAGAAAGCTTAAGAAATCTATTTGATATTATTGTAAAAACTGATAACATTACTCTTGAAAGTGTTGAACAAGACGAATATTCCTTAAAACTTATCGGAGTCACTCCTACAAGAGAAATGTTTACTCTACTTTTAGAAACCCCTTTAAAAAGCATCTTTGATCAAAGCTATACAACCTATTACCGCTTAGATAATGGGTGGTATCGTTTTGTTAGTATTAGTAAACAAATTCCAGGAGTTGCAGATGAAAGATAAAAGTCTAGAAGAAATTGATTTATTAAAGCTTATCATTTGCGTATTAAGTTTTATAAGCGTTTGCACAGCCTTGATCTTATTTTTACTTTTACCGACATTAAAAAATTACAAACAAGCAAATCTTAGAGAAAACTCACAACTTGCTATCTTAAAAGCCGCTAAATCAAAATTTGACTTTAGTAAAGATAAAATATCAACTCTAAGAAGCGAAAACAGCAAAAGTTTAGAGCAATTTGAGCAAAATTTTAATATAGGAAATTTTGATACTTTTTTACAAAAATATTTTCAAAATGTAAAAATTCAAGAAACTAAGTCCGAAAAACAAGAAAAATATCTAAAAAACCGCTTAGCCATTAAAGCGACAATGAACAATCCTAGAAGGCTTTATGATTTTATTGATGCTCTAAAAAACTATAATAACTTAATCAAGCTTGATTATCCACTTAATCTTAAAGCAGGAGAGCAAGGCATCTCTATAGATCTTACTCTCAAAGTTTATTCAAGCTAAACTCACATCTTCACCTTTTAAAATTTGATTCATAGTATTCATTGCGCACATTTTTCCACACATGGAACATGAGTTTAAATCATCAGGGCGACGCTCATTAAACATTTTTTTGGCCCTTTCTCCATCAATAGCGAGTTTAAACATTTTTTCCCAATCTATCTCTTGCCTAGCCTTACTCATCTCATCATCTCTTGCTCTTTCTTTTGGAAGTTTAGCTATATCTCCCGCATGAGCTGCAATTTTAGTCGCAACTATACCCTCTCTAACATCTTCTAAATTTGGAAGTCTTAAGTGTTCAGCAGGTGTTACATAACACAGCATATCAGCACCATTAGCTGCAGCCACAGCTCCTCCAATAGCACCACTAATATGATCATACCCTGCGCCAATATCTGTTACCAAAGGTCCTAAGACATAAAAAGGCGCTCCTTTGCATAAACGCTTTTCTAATTGCATATTTGCCTCTATTTCATTAATAGCCATATGCCCTGGACCTTCTATCATTACTTGAACCCCAACATCCCAAGCCCTTTGAGTAAGGAGTGATAATTCTATAAGCTCTGAAATTTGCGCCCCATCACTTGCATCGTGAGTAGAGCCAGGACGCAAAGCATCGCCCAAAGATAAAGTTACATCGTATTTTAAACAAATGTCAAGCAAATCATCATAATACTCAAAAAAAGGATTTTCAGCATCTTTCATCATCATCCAAGCATAAAGCACAGAGCCTCCTCTTGAAACTATATTTGTAAGTCTTTTACTTTGTTTAAAAATATGCGCTGCGCGAGAATTAATACCTGCATGAATTGTCATAAAATCAACCCCACTTTTAGCATGATGATATACAACATCTAAAAAGTCTTTAGCATTAATTTGTTTTAAATCTTTTTCTAAAAATCCTACCGCATCATATACAGGAACTGTTCCTATCATAGCTTTTGAAACATTAACAAGCTCGTCTCTAAAACGACTTGTTTTGCCATAATTGCTTAAGTCCATAATCGCTTCTATGTCAAATTTATGAGCGAGCTCTACTTTTTTCATTTCCTCGCTATAATCAACGCAATCATTTGAAACTCCTAAATTTACATTAACCTTAGTACGCAGTCCAAAACCTATACCATTTGGATCAAGACTTTTATGATTAATATTTGCAGGGATAATAATTTTACCGCAAGCAATATTTTCAAGCAAAAAATCTTTACTTAAATTTTCTTTTTGTGCAACAATCTGCATTTCTTTAGTAAAAACACCTTCTTTGGCATAATTCATTTGAGTTTTCATAAATTTATCCTTTAAAAAATTTGGATAAATGAAGGGTGAGTATAAATTTTTAAAGTATTGAAATTTATAAATCTTCCCGACGCTGGCATTATCCAGATCCGGTTCGGTCTAAGCTTTTAGCTTACTCTCAGCCTGTTACACAAGCTCCCGTCATTTATGTTTTAATTATACACTTTAAATATTTATTTTTGCTTTATGCGTGCAGTCTTTGTAAAATTTATAAGTTCTTCTGTAGTTTTTATATGATAAGGAAGTTTTCCAAGGCAATATTTAAAAATTTCAGCAGCTGCCAAAGCATCATCTAAGGCCCTATGATGCGTATTTTCCACGCCCAGAAATTCTTTCAAAACCTCTAGTTTATATTTTGGACTTTCTATACAACATTGTGCAAATTCTATAGTGCAAATACGACGATTAAGCAAAATGCCAAAACCACACTCATTTAAAGCCTTAGAAATAAAACTATAATCAAAACGCACATTATGCGCTACAAAAATACTGTCTTTTAAAAAAAGCCTAAAATCACTTAAAACCTTTGCTAAACTTGGAGCATTTTCCACCATCTCATAAATAATACCCGTAAGTTCGGTTATATTTTCTGGAATTTCTTTTACTTTAATAAAACTTTGAAAGCGTCCAATTTCTTTAGAATTTTGAATTTTTACTGCTCCAATTTCTAAAATTTCCCCCTTACTTACGCCGCCAGTACTTTCTATATCTACTATGCAAAAAATTTCATCTTTAATTTTTGTTGTGCGTGTTTTAAGGGTAAAAATATTATCTTTATTCAAAGTTAAACCCAAACCCAAAAGCTCAAAAGTTTCCAAATCTAAATCAAAATTTTTTAATTCTTCAACTTTGGCAAACTCTTGCATCACCCAATCATAAGGCTTGCTTTGCTTATTTAATATAGAAATAATCTGATCAATTTGCTGTAAACTCAAAATTCAAGCTTTAAAGATGAAATTGCAGTTTTATAATCATTAGAAGAAAAAATATAACTTCCAGCCACCAAAATATCAGCTCCGGATTCTTCTAAATCGCTAGCATTTAAACCATTAACACCACCATCAATCTCTATAAAAACTTTAGCATTTTTTTTATCAATCATTTGGCGCAATTCTTTGATTTTTTCATGTACCAAAGGTAAAAATTTTTGTCCACCAAATCCAGGATTAACACTCATTAAAAGTACCATATCTACAAATTCTAGCATGTGTTTAATAGAATCAATAGAAGTGTGTGGATTTAAAACAATAGCAGGATGGATTCCTTGACTTCTTATATATTCACAAAGTCTTATAGGATGAACTTCGCTTTCCATATGAAAAGAAATGAATTTTGGTTTCAAAGGGATAAAAAGATCTATAAATTTACTTACATCTTTAACCATCAAATGCACATCTAATGGCAACTTACTAATAGTTGAAATTTTTTCGATCACGCAAGGTCCGAAAGTCAAATTTGGAACAAAGTGTCCATCCATTACATCAATATGTAAAAGATCCGCACCTGCAGCTTCAATAGCTTTAACTTCTTCTTCTAATTTCAAAAAATTTGCAGACAATAAACTTGGAGCTACATACATGATCAAAACCTTAAACTATATATAAATGTGATAAATAATATTTTATCGACTTATATATTAAAAAAACTATAAATTATGGAATATTTTAAGCTTAATTTTGATAAAATCTCCATTTAAAAATTTTCATAAGGACAAGAAAATGGCAAGAGTATGTCAAATCACAGGCAAGGGTCCAATGGTGGGTAATAATGTCAGCCATGCTAACAATAAAACAAAAAGACGCTTTTTACCTAATCTCAGAACAGTTCGTGTAACTTTAGAAGATGGCACCACGAGAAAAATGAGAATCGCAGCTTCTACTCTAAGAACTCTAAAAAAACAAAATTCTAAATAATTTTGAGGATTTATTCCTCAATTTTAATATTTCAAATTTAAAAATAAACTTTAATAAATCACTTATATAACACACATTTAAAAATTATTATTAATTTTATTATTTTTTAAGCCAAAAATATCTTTTAATAGTGTAAAATACCTTATTAAATGAATTTTAAATTTCACTAATACAAGGAGAGTTTATGCTACATGAATATAGAGAATTAATGTCAGAGCTAAAAGGAAAAGACGCTCATTTTGATAAACTATTTGATCGTCACAATGAACTTGATGACATGATTAAAGATGCAGAAGAAGGTAGAACTTCTCTTAGCAGCATGGAAATTTCAACCTTAAAAAAAGAAAAGCTTCATGTAAAAGATGAACTTAGCCAATATCTAGCAAATTATAAAAAATAAGGCAAAACAATGTTTGGAAGTAAAATAAACCATTCTGATCTTCAAAAACTTGAAGAAGAAAATAAAAATCTTGCACATAAAATTGAAAAATTTCAATCGGAAAATTTAGAATTAAAAAATAAAATTACATCATTAGAACAAGCGGCTTTAGAGTCTAAACTTAAAACAGATCTTTTAAATGTTTTATTAACTGGGGTTTTAAAAAATATTACTATTGTTCAAGGCGATATGTTAGAAAATGTAAATAAGGCAGAAGTTATCTCCAGCTATTCTAAAACTTCTCTTGCTGAAATGGATGAACTTAACCATATTGCTAATTCTATCAATGCTTCCTTAGGGGATATTACAGAATCAGCCAATAAAACAAGAGATGTTGCAGGAACATTGCATAGAAGTGTAGATGAAATTACTAATGTAATTAATCTAATTAAAGATGTTTCTGATCAGACTAATCTTTTAGCCCTTAACGCTGCTATAGAAGCTGCACGCGCAGGTGAACATGGGCGTGGTTTTGCTGTTGTTGCCGATGAAGTAAGAAAACTAGCTGAAAAAACACAAAAAGCAACCACAGAAGTTGAAATGAATATCAACCTTCTAAAGCAAAATGCAAATGAAATGTATACTCAAAGTGAGCAAGTTGAAAAAATTTCTATAGATTCTAATGCTCATATTATGAGTTTTTCCGAAAAATTTACTCACTTAGTAAATGAAGCGCATTCTACTAATTCAAATGCAGTTGGTATCGCTTCAGAAGCTTTCGTATCTTTAGCAAAACTAGATCATATAGCTTTTAAATTAAATGGTTATAAAGAAATTTTTTCCAAATCAGGAAAGCAATTAGCCGATCATACATCTTGTCGCTTAGGAAAATGGCTTGCTAGCACAGGAAAAGAAAGATTTGGGCAAAATAAAAGCTTCTTAAAAATTAACGAGCCACATGAAAAAGTTCATGAAAATATGAATAATGCTATAACAATAGCAAATACAGAAGATATTAGCAAAGATATTACTCAACACAGCATAATTAATAAATGTGAAGTTGCTGAAAATGCATCGCTTGATCTTTTCAATGTATTTAAAGAAATGCTTAATGAGTCAGATCATTAAAATCCTAGGTTGAACCTTTTTAAGGTTTAACCTAAATAATCTTTAATTTTCCCCACTTTTCCTTTAAAAACCACATATAAGCAAAATCAAGCAAAGGCGTTCTTATCATATTTTTACTTTTTTTTTCAAAATCCTGCACCTTAACATAAACAGCTTCAATCTCTTCATCATCAACTCCACCTCCAGAAGAAATTTTATCTTTTTCATCAACTTCTGCGAAATAAAAGCTTTGCTTGCTTACACCTGAACCAAACCCTGTATAAAAATCTCCTATTTTTTCTAAATTTTTAGGAGCATATCCTAGTTCTTCTATACATTCTTCTTTTGCTATTTCCTCTAAAGATAATTTTTTATCTACAAGTCCTGAACAAAGCTCTATAGTATAGCCCATATTATCATCTTTTACATAATCTTTATCATGCATTTGATGATACCAAAGTGGTATACGAAATTGGCGTACAAAAATAAAACTTTCTAATTCTTTATGATACAAAAGCACTGAAACACTATCTTTAGATTCTATAAAATCCCAAGTACAAAGCCTACCATTGCTTTCATAAGCAAATCTCTTAGGCTTAATATAATTTGATTTTTCAAAAGAAAGTTCTTTTAAATTTTTAAACGCCATAATAAAACCTTTTATTTATTTTTCACATTGTACTTTATTTTTGCTTTTTTGAAAATATAAAAGTAATTAAAGCCTTAAAAATTAAAAATCATATTTATAACTCAACCAAAAACTCCTTCCTTCTGTATAGTCTTGATAACGATTTGCATATCCAGCAGGATTAACCCCATTCCATCTTGTAACTTGCGGATCAAAGAAATTTTTATCAAAAAGATTTTGTACTGCAAAACTTAAACTAGATTGCTTATTGATTTTATAATTTATCCCTAGATCTACTATATAAAAAGGCTTATATTTTTGCCATGGCAACTTACCATTACCGCCACCTTTTGCTTTAGCTATAGTATCAAGTCTTGCCCGTGTTTTTATATAGGAACTAAATTTACCTCGCTCATAGTTTAATTTTAACATTGCTATATGTTTTGGTAAATTTTCTATTCTATCACCACCAAACCAATTTTTTTGACCATCTTTGTAGCGATTATCCATAAAAGTATAACTTGAATTTAGGCTAAAGCCATTGTAAGTTTTGGTATTAAATGCAAATTCTATACCTTTAGTCTGTGTTTTTCCAAGATTAATAGGACGCGTACAAACAGTGCTATTGCTACAATCAATACCATTTTGCGTACCTGTTAAATCTTCATTACTAATTTGATTTGTAAAATCAGTAATAAATCCTGTAATAGAATAATGTGCAAAATCAAATATCCTAAAATCAACACCCAATTCATAATTTATACTTTCTTCTGGTTTTAAGTCAGGGTTTCCAAAATAAGCATTACCATTGGCATAATTATAATATCCATTTGTCAACTCCTTAGCAGCAGGAGTTTTATAGCCTTTTGAAACACCTCCTTTAAAGGCTATATTATCATTTAAGTGATAAACCAAATAAACCCTAGGCGTAAATTCAGAATCAAACAAATCGCTATAAATATAACGTAAACCTGTAGTAAAAATCAAATCATCTGTTATAAAATACTCATTTTCCCCATAAAGCGCAACCGTGGTTTGATCAAGATTTTTACCTCTTATTTGACTACCTGCGCTTGCTTGATCATTTTTTAACATCTCATAATCAATCCTTGCACCAAAGGTATTTACTAAATTACCGTATTGACTCAAATTCCAAGGTAAAACAACCTTACCTTCTCCTACCCAAATTTGACTATGTAATTCTTTATCCTTAGTACTACCATATTGTAAATATGAGTTAGTTGAACCAAAATCATAATTACCATCATGATTTAAAACAATATTATCCTTAAAAAGTTGCCTTTCGCTTTTAATAGCCCTACTACTTGTAGAATTCACCGAAATTTCATTAATATATCGCTCTATATCAAAATATATATTATTTTTATCATCTACTGTCCAATTAAGCCTAGAACCAAAACCCAAGCTAGTAAAAGCACCTGGACTATGACTAGCAATTTGGTAATTATCAGGTCTTTGTTGACCACCATTCCAAACCGGTGTAGGCCATTTTAAATCAGAAGCTACCTTATCATAATACTTCAACCTTGCAGAAATTGATAATGTATCTTCAATCAAAGGAGTTGCTACATAAGCATTAAATCCCCCAGCATTGCCATAGTGATTAGAGTGCTGTTGCAAAAGAGTGTTAAATTCTATATTTGCCTCAGTTTTATCAGGATTTTTCTTAGTGATAATATTTATCACACCGCCTACAGCATCACTGCCATAAAGCGTAGAAGCTGGACCACGTATAACCTCAATACGCTCTATCATAGACAAAGGTGGCAGATATCCTGACTCACTGCCACCAAAACCATTATCATAAAACCCATTTGCAACACTTTGACGTTTTCCATCAATTAAAACTAAAGTATAAGAACTACCAAAACCTCGTATGCTAAAATCATAAGTGCCTGTTTTATTCATAGTCACATCTACACCTGGAATATCTCCTATAGCCTCCCCTATATCCTTAATTGGCTTTTTTTCAAGCTCTTCTTTTGTAATGATAGAAATACTAGCAGGCGCATCAACCAAATCTTGCTCAAAACCACTAGCACTAACCACAACATCATTAAGTTGATATTTTTCTTCTGCTTTTAACAAAGCTCCAGATAAAATTAAAAAACACAGTAAACTTTTTTTAAATTTCATATTTTTGATTTGAGTCAAATTAATTCCTTTAAAAAAATTTATTTTGATATTTAAAATCATTTTTGAAGTATAAAAAAAGAATACTTTTAATTAGCTTAATTTTGATAACAATTATAAATAATAAAATTATTTAAAAAAGCGAAGAAAAAGCCTAAGCCTCTTGATAGGCTCCAAGCTTTAAAATTTTCTGCATACGATTTGCAGAAAGTTCTCGTACATCAATATTTTCAAGTTCATTTAGAGATTTTTTTACATAATCAGCAATAGCTACTGCTGCAGCTTCTTTATTACGATGTGCACCATTTGTAGGCTCATCTATAACATCATCAATTAAACCTTGAGATTTTAAATCATCAGCCGTTACCTTCATAGCCTTGGTTGCAGCTTCACTTTTTGCAGGATCATTCCAAAGTATTGCAGCACAACCTTCAGGAGAAATTACTGAAAAAACAGAATTTTTCATCATTGCAAGTCTATCTGCAACCCCTATAGCTAACGCCCCGCCACTACCGCCTTCTCCAATAACTATAGCAATGGTCGGTATTTTCAAATCACTTAATTCATATAAATTTCTAGCGATAGCTTCACTTTGCCCTCTTTCTTCAGCACCTATTCCAGGATAAGCACCTGGAGTATCTATCAAAAATAAAATAGGAATTTGAAATTTCTCTGCAAGTCTTGCTACTCTTAAGGCTTTACGATATCCTTCAGGATGTGGCATCCCAAAATTTCTAGCGATTTTATCTTTTGTTCCACGTCCTTTTTGCTCACCAATTACAATTATTTTTTTCTCTCCTAAATAACCCATAAAACAAACAATAGCAGGATCATCTCTAAAGGCACGATCACCATGTATTTCGTGAGCGTCATTTAAAATAAGTTCAATATAGTCAAGAGCATAAGGACGATCTGGATGACGTGCTAATTGCAAACGTTGAAAATCACTTAAATTCTTATAAGTTTTAGAAATTTCTTTTTCAAGATTTTTCTTTAAAATCGATACAGCTTCAGTATCTCCTTTAATCTGAGCATTGATAATGTCCTCGTCAATTTGCTGAATATTTTTTTCAAAATCTAAATAAGAAGCCATATTAATCTACTTTTTTAAATACAACACAGCCATTTGTGCCACCAAAACCAAAAGAATTGCTCATCACCACTTTTAAATCTACTTTTCTTGATATATTTGGAACATAATCAAGATTACATTCATCATCTTTTACAAGCTGATTGATTGTAGGCGGAACTACCCCGTCTCTTAAAGCCATAACACTAACAACTGCTTCAATTGCACCTGCAGCACCCAAGCAATGGCCTGTTTGTCCTTTGGTGGAACTTATAAGCGGGATATTATTGCCAAAAAGCTCTTTAATTGCTGCGGTTTCATTTTTGTCATTTACAGGAGTTGAAGTTCCATGTGCATTGATATAATCTACCTTTGGATTCCCTGCCATATTTAAAGCTTTTTTCATAGCTCTTAAAGGTCCATCTAAAGTTGGTGAAGTAATATGATGCGCATCTGCACTTTCTCCAAATCCAATTAATTCAGCATAAATTGTAGCACCGCGTTTTTTAGCCTCTTCATATTCCTCAAAAACCAAAGCTCCAGCACCTTCTCCCATGACAAAACCATCTCTTTCTTTGTCAAATGGTCTTGAAGCATGCTGTGGATCTTCATTTCTAGTTGATAAAGCTTTCATTGAAGCAAAACCACCTATACCCACAGGACAAATCGCAGCTTCTGCGCCTATGACTAACATCTTTTTAGCATTTCCCAAAGCTATACTTTTATAAGCTTCTCCTATAGCATGAGTTCCTGCTGCACAAGCTGTAACACAAGAAATATTTGGCCCTTTAAGTCCATGCTCTATAGAAATCAAACCTCCTAACATATTTACAAGTGCTGAAGGTATGAAAAAAGGGGAAATTTTACGCGGACCTCGCTCGGAACAAATAACGGAATTTTTTTCTATGTTAGGCAAACCTCCAATACCAGCAGCCGAAACAATGCCAAATTCTTCTTTGTCTAATTCTTCGCTAAATCCAGCATCCTGCATTGCTTCTCTTGCTGCTTTAATTCCAAGTTGTATGAAACGGTCAATTTTTTTTACTTCTTTGCCATCAACAACCTCTAATGGATCAAAATTTTTAACTTCAGCTGCAATTTGAACAGGAAAGTCTGTGGCATCAAAAAGAGTAATTTTATTTACTCCGCTTTCTCCATTGCAAATTGCTTTAAATGAACTTTCTTTATCTAAACCAAGGGCATTGATCATACCAATACCTGTAACTACAACTCTTTTCAAGAATAAGCTCCTTGCAAGAAAAAAATTATTTTTTTAGATTGTCAATATAATTTACAACATCTTCAATTTTAATTAATTTTTCAGCATCACTATCTGGAATTTCTACTTCAAATTTTTCTTCTAAAGCCATAATAAGCTCTACAACATCTAAAGAATCAGCACCTAAATCTTCAATAATTTTTGATTCCATTTTAACTGCATCTGCATCAATACTTAATTGCTCTATTACTACTGCTTTTACATCATCAAATGTTGCCATTTGTTCTCCTTCAAAAAATTAAAATAAAGCGTATTTTACTATAAAAAGCTTAAAATATTTATAGTTTTTCATTATACTTGAAAATAAAATATTAAAACATAAAGGAAAAATGATGCTTTTCTCTAATTTAATCAAAGAAAATCAAAAAATTTGGGATGCTTATCTACATCATGATTTTGTTAAAAAATTAGAAGATAAAAGCTTAAAGCAAGAAAATTTTCTTTTTTATCTCAAGCAAGATTATATTTATTTGCTTAATTACGCAAAATGTTATGCAAGATTAGCACTTAACTCAAATACTGCAAAAGAACTTCGTTTTGCTATGAAATTCCAAAATTATATAGTTGAAGGAGAAATGGAACTTCATCGTGCAATTTTATCTCTTGGCATTAATGCAGATGAACTCGATACAAAAAATGAAAGTTTAGTCAATATAGCCTATTCGCGTTATATGTTAAGCGTAGGTGAAAATGGAGATTTTTTAGATATGTTAGTTGCTCTTAGTGCTTGCGCTATAGGCTATGCAAAAATAGGTGCTGAAATTATAAATCGTTTAAAAAATGAAAATTTAAAAGATCATCCTTACAAAGAATGGATTTTGACCTATGGAAGTGAAAATTTTCAAAATGAAGCTAAAGAATTTGAAGATTTTGTTAATTCTTATACTTCAAGTGTTAGTGCACAAAAATTCCAAAAACTCAGCGAAATTTTTCATACTGTAACACGCTTGGAAGTGGCTTTTTGGGAGCATTCTTTAAGAATGGAATTAAATCTTTAAACATGGGCTTTTTGCCCATGTTTTTATGCAATTTTACTTGCATTAATAATATTATAATCTAAACCAACCATTTCTTTAGAAAGTCCTAATGCAAGTCCTACTAATTGTGATAAATGAATAATAGGCAATCTTGCTTTAGAATTAGTATAATCTTGAAATCTTTCTTGATAGATATCAAGCTGCATTTGACAAAGTGGACAAGGTGTTACAACACAATCGGCTTGATTTTCACTTGCATTATTGACAATTTGACTAGACATTTTTTTCACAGATTTTTCTGCAGGATAAGAAGCATGAAAACCACAACAATCAAGGCGTTTTTCAAAAGGAACTATTTTAGCCCCTAAAACTTCTACTACACTTTCAAAACTTTTTGGATTGGTTGAACTTTCTTTTTTACCGAAAGCATCTTCAGGTCTTAAACTATGGCAACCATAAAATAAAGCTACTTTTAAATTTGAAAGCGGCTTTTTCACCTTGCTTTTTAAATTATCCAAATCCTCATAAAGCTCCCACAAAAGACTTGTAATAGGCGTTGAACCTTGATATTTCATTCCACCTTGTGCTAAAAAAGTATTGATGTGTTCTTTTGCACCCTTATCAAGAGTATTTTTTGCTTTAGTTAAAGTTAGCATACAAGTACTACAAGTTGTAAGCATTGGCATTTTCATCTCTTCTGCTAAAGCAATATTTCTTGCATTAGCTACCAAAGTCGCAATAGGATCAACGCACTGCGCTTGAGAAGCCCCACAACAACTCCACCCCTTAATTTCATTCAACTTCCAACCCAAAATAGGTGCAATAGCTTCAAGTGAAATTTTAGATTCTTTTGCAGCTTGAGATAAAACACAACCTGGAAAAAAAGCGTATTCTTTTTGCATATTTTACTCCTTAACAGCAGCTTCTTGTGCCGCCTTTATCATTTTAACCAAATCTTTATGCCCTTCTATTTCATCCTCGCCAAAAACATGCATAGGATTCATTTTTCCTGCACGCATAAGTTTAAAAGCTATATCTGTTTTACCCATAGAACCTATAACACCCTCGGAACGTAAAGCAAGATAAATTTCATTCAAGCGTCCTGAACCTTCAACTAAATCTTTATAAAAAGCTTCAGCATGATCAGGCCCTAAGCCTTCATTTAAACCTTTTTTAATCGCCATCACTCTTAAATTTGCTATATCACTTACTGAACTTATACCCTTTGGACAACGATCAGCGCACTCTTGACAATGAACACAAAGCCAAAGTCCATTCATTACACTAGGTTTTACATGCAACATAGGATCCTTACCTCGAGAGTCTGCCGCTGCACGCCAAGCATGAGTAAAAACAAAAGGTTGCATATAATCGCTACTATCTGCTTCTAATTTATTACACTCTGAGGCACAGCTACCACATAAAATACAATCCCATTGCTTGCTAATACGATCAAATTCTTCTTGACTTTGTTTACAACCCTTTTCCGCTGAAAATTCATTTTTTGCCACCATGGCAGGACGAATTTTTCTTAAATTTTCTATAGAAGGTTCCCAATCCACAATTAAATCAGAAATTACTCTAAAATTTCCAAGCGGAGAAATGCGTATACTTGAAGGATTATCATATTCTTTTAACAAATCTTGCATTTTAGTATCACAAGCAAGATAAGAATGTCCATTCACACGCACTGCACAAGCCCCACAAATCGCAGATTGACAAGAGGCGGTAAAATTTAAAGTAATATCTTTTGTTTTTTTGATAAAAAGCAAAAGAGAGAGCAGAGTTTTTCCCTGTATATCCTTATCATCAATATCATAACTTTGTTCATATTTTTCCTTGCCATTAAAACGATCTATGATGATTTTCATTGTGCTCTCCTTCCATCAAGTGAAAACTCAGTTACCACGACATCTTTATAACTAAGTTTTAATTCATCATTTTCTAAATTTACAATGCTATGTTTTAAGAAATTTTTATCATCTCGCTTTGGATAATCTTCTCTAGTATGAGCCCCACGACTTTCAAGTCTATTTCTAGCTGCTAAACAAGCACAGCGAGAAAGTAAAATCAAATTACCAAGCTCTACATAATCTGTAAAAGCAGTATTCATCACTTCATTAGGATTTGGAATACGAATTTTTTCATATCTTGCTTGTATATCTTCTAAATTTTTTGCTAGAAGATCGAGTTTTTCTTGAGTTCTAAAAATCCCCATATTATCCCAATTTTGACTTCCTAGCTCTTCTCGCAATTCATACATTTCTTGACCATTTCCGCCATTATTTGTAATTTCTTTAAATCTAGCCTGCCATTTTTGAGCAAGTTCATGAGTTTTTACCCCTTTTCCAAAACTTGCATCTTTGGCATAATTTGTCGCACCAATGCCTGCTAAATGCCCCGTTACAACGGCATCGGCTAAAGAATTTCCCCCTAGTCTATTAGCTCCATGTATAGAAATACAAGAAGCTTCTCCACCTACATAAATTCCAGCAATTTTAGTACTCATATCTTCAAATTTAGCCACTTCAATTCCACCCATAGAATAATGCGCCGTTGGACGGATAGGTACAGGAGTATCTACTAAATCAATATTTTCAAAAAGCATTGCAGTGTGACGAATTTTTGGTAAATCTTTTAAAATTTTTTCTTTTCCTAAGTGGCGTACATCGCACAAAACATAAGCTCCAAGTCCCTCGCCATAACCTCTACCTTCACGAATTTCTGTTTCTATAGCACGCGCAACCACATCTCGCGGTGCAAGCTCCATTTTTTCATGGTAATTTTTCATAAAACGCTCACCACGATTATTTAAAAGATATCCCCCTTCACCGCGCGCCGCTTCTGTAATAAGAGTTCCACCATTTGCAACTCCTGTTGGGTGAAATTGTATCATCTCAGGATCTTCAAAACCAAGTCCTGCTCTAAGAGCAGCTGCCACACCATCTCCTGTGGCAATAAAAGGAGTTGAAGTTCTATTATAAAATATCCTTGTGTATCCCCCTGTAGCAATCACCAAAGCTTTGCATAACACAGGATAAATTCCACCGCTTTGTATATCTCTTAAAACAACACCCTCGCATTTTCCATCCACAACACCTATATCCAAAAGCTCATGATCCATTAAAAATTTCACACCACTACTAATAGCATCATCCAAACAAGAATGCATTAAAATATGACCTGTTTTATCTGCAGAATAGTTACAGCGTTTCTTAGAAGCTCCTCCCATTAAACGCTGAGCTACTCCACCTTGCTCATTTCTTGAAAACAAGGTTCCTATAAAATCCATATTAAAAATAGCCTTTCCAGCTAATTCACAAAATTTTAAAGCCGCGTCTTGATCTACCAAGTAAGCTCCGCCTTTGATAGTATCATAAGCATGTAATTTATAGGAATCTCCATTAGAAAAATCAGTAACTCCATTAATTCCACCCTCTGCCATACAAGTTGCGTTACGAGATGGCATCATCTTTGTAGCTACTACAACGCTTAATTTTGGATTTTCTTTTCTCACTGCGGCTGCAGCACGCAAACCTGCTCCACCTGATCCAATTACCAAAACATCGCAAGAAGGTAAATTTGTATCTTTATCCATCTTAGATGAATCATCTAAGGCATAAACTCCACTTGAACTTGCAGCTAAAGCTCCTACACTAATACAGGCTGTTTTTATAAAATCTCTTCTAGAAAATTCACCCATATCATTCTCCTTATTTAAAAAAATTAATAATAATTTTTTAATGTAAGTCAATCTTACATAACCGCATGCCAAAAATCCAAAAACAAACTCTCCTTTCAATATAAAATGGATTAAAAACAAATTTATAATTTAGTAAATATAAAAAAGCATAAGATAAGTAATCAAAGAAGATAAATGAATATAATAAAATAAATATTAAAAAATTTTTGCAATATATCATAATCTATTCCTTGCAAATTAAACGGAATGATTATACCTTAAAAAAATAACAAAAAGTTAATATTAATTAAGATAATATTTATCTTAATTAATATATAGTTAATAAAATTATCAAATCATTAAGCCTTAAAAAGCTTAAATTCTCCATTTGCAAATTGCATTCTAGCGCTTAGATGATCAAGATAAAAAACTTCAAATTTTGGATTTTGTGGAGTTTCATAAAGATTTACAAGATAAGGGTATTTTTCGAACATCATTTTTTTAACTTCTAAATTTGGTTCAAAAACCGCATTAGCTCTAAGTCTTAAAAAAGTCCCATCTTTTGCACAAGAACAAAATTCAATACCACTATAATTTTTTATATGTTTAAAAAGTCCTTTTGTGTTTGCTGTGCAAAAATAAATTTTATCTCCCACAAGCAATGGACTTTGTATAGGACGCACTCTAGGATTTCCACAAGTTCCTAAAGTGGCTAAAAATGCCGGTGCATTATCATCTAAAAATTGTGCTATTTCTTTTAAATCCATCATTTTTCCTTACATATATAAACCACCATTGATCTTAAGCACATCGCCTGTCACATAAGAGGCATAATCACTAAGTAAAAACGCTACACAATTAGCCACTTCTTCAGGTTCTGCAAAGCGTTTTAAAGGGATATTATCTTGATAGGTTTGTTTGATTTCATCGCTTAAAACTTCAGTCATATCGCTTTTTATGAAACCTGGAGTTACACAGTTAAAGCGTAAATTTCTACTTGCTCCTTCTTTAGCAAAAGATTTAGTCATAGCTATCATTCCACCTTTACTAGCAGAATAATTTACTTGTCCAGCATTACCCATTTCTCCGACAATAGAAGCGATATTTACAACAGCACCAAAGCGTTTTTTACTCATGATTTTTAAAGCTTCTCTACAACCTAAAAAAGCTGAGCTTAAATTTGTATCCACAACGCCACTAAAGTCCTCTAATTTCATTCTTAAAGCAAGTTTATCATTTGTAATGCCTGCGTTATTTACAAGATAACTTAATTCTCCATCGCTCTCCACTATGGTTTTTACACCATTTTCGAACTCATCTTCTTTGCTTGCATCAAATTTAATCACAGCAGCAACGCCACCACTTGCAATAATTTCATCTTTTAAAGCATCTGCAAGTTCAGGTTTTGAACGATAATTGATCCAAACTTTAAGCCCAAAACCTGCCAAAGTTTTTGCAATAGAGGCACCTATTCCCTTGCTTGCTCCAGTAATTAAAACATTTTTTCCACTAAATTTCATTATCTATCCTTAATAAGTTTAATTTTAAAAATTGCAATCTTAACAAATTTCTTACAAAAAAGGCAAACAAACTAAAATAAAGCCTCATTCATTTCTTTTGGAATTTCTAAGTCTAAAATTTTAAGCACGCTTGCAGCTATATTACTCAGCCCCATATTATCTTTAATCTTTGAAACTCCCTTTGCTTGCACAAAAACAAAAACATCAAAAGTGGTATGATTGGTAAGCAAATTTCCTTTTTCATCTTGCATAGCCTCGCAATTTCCATGATCACTTGTAATGATAAAAGCATAATCATGCTTTTTTGCACATTCTACAATCTCGCCCAAACAAGTATCCACCGCTTCAACAGCCTTTATAGCAGCATTAAAATCGCCTGTATGTCCAACCATATCTCCATTTGCAAAATTTACCACTATAAAGTCTTCGCTCTTTTCTATACCTTTTTTCACTGCATCACACACTTCAAAAGCGCTCATTTGGGGTTTTTCATCATAAGTTTTTACCTTAGGACTTGGGATTAAAACCCTTGTTTCATTTTCCAAAAGCTCTTCTTTCCCTCCATTAAAAAAGAAAGTTACATGAGCATATTTTTCGGTTTCTGCAGTATGAAGCTGACTAAGCCCTGCTTTAGAAATCACTTGCGCTAAAGTATTTTCAATTTTTTCTTTTTCAAAAAGCACAGGGAGTTTAAATTTATCATCATAAACACTCATAGTAAGTAAATTTTCAAAGATTTTTTCGCGTTCAAACTCTTTAAAACCCTTAGAATTTAACACTTCAACGAGTTGTTTCATTCTATCATTTCTAAAATTGATAAAGATAATGCCATCTTCTTCTCTCATACCCTTGTAATTCTCATTTTGCACCGCTTTAATAAACTCATCAGTAATATTTTCATCATAAGATTTTTGTAGGTATTCTAATAAATTTGGCACCTTATAAGCCTTACCTAACAAACACTCATAATATTCTTTTACTCTATCCCAACGTTTATCTCTATCCATAGCATAAAAACGCCCACAAAGTGTAGCAAAATGCACGCCTAAGTTTTCACAAAATTCTTTTAAGTCTTTTATGAAATTTAAGCCACTTTTTGGGCTTACATCACGTCCATCAGTGATTGCGTGAACAAAAACTTCATTGCCATTTTTCGCACAAATTTCAAGCATGGCTTTAAAATGCGTATCCATAGAATGCACCCCGCCATCACTATAAAGCCCTATAATATGTACTCTTTTACATTTTGCTAAAAGTTTTTGTAAATTCTCATTTTTTTCAAGCTCTTTGTTTTCAATGGCTTTATTAATACGCACTAAATTTTGATAAATAACACGCCCACTTCCTATACACATATGCCCTACTTCGCTATTTCCCATTTGCCCTTCTGGCAAACCTACAGCCAAACCACTCGTTTTTAGTAAAGAATTTGGGACCTCCTTAAAAAGCTTTTCATAACTTGGTTTTTTAGCTGCTTCAAAAGCATTAAACTTACTATTTTTATTATACCCTATTCCATCTGTAATAATTAAAACGCATTTTTGCTTCATTTTTCTCTCTTTTATAAGAATTTTTTTGGTTAGATTTTACTAAAATTAAACTTTTAAAAACCAAAAAGAAGGCTAGGTTTTGTATTATCTTTCAGATTTAAGTCATTATGCTTTTTTTACTTATATTAGTGTGCGTGCAGGATTTGCTTTTTTTATCGCTTTATGTTTGTCTTTATTTTTAATGCCTAAATTTATTACTTGGGCAAAAGCTAAAAATGCTAGTCAACCTATTTACGAATACGCCCCAGAAACTCATAAAACCAAATGCCATACTCCAACCATGGGTGGGCTTATTTTCATCAGTTCTGCAGTAATCGCAAGTTTATTTTGTATCAAATTTGATAATATTTTTGCTATAAGTGCTTTGCTTTGTTTGATACTTTTTTGTTTGATAGGGCTCGTAGATGATTTAGGCAAAGTTCTAAAAAAAGATAATCATTCAGGACTTAGTCCAAGAATGAAGCTTTTAGCGCAAATCACCACAGGACTTATTTGTATCTTGCCTTTATATTTTAGTTCAGAACTTAGCACAGAACTTTTTATACCTTTTTACAAACATCCTCTTTTTGATATGGAAATTTTTGCCATTGCTTTTTGGATTTTGGTTTTAATTTCTAGCTCTAATGCTGTAAATTTAACCGATGGACTTGATGGCTTAGCTACAGTTCCAAGTATTTTTTCTTTATCTACTTTAGGGATATTCTTATATTTGAGCGGAAATTTAAATTATAGTGAATATTTACTTTTGCCAAAAATTCAAGGACTTGGTGAAGTGGTGATTATTTGTGCTGCATTAATCGGTGCTTTAATGGGATTTTTATGGTACAACTGCTATCCTGCGCAGGTTTTTATGGGGGATAGTGGAAGTTTAGCTTTAGGTGGATTCATAGGATTTTTAGCTATCATTAGCAAAAATGAAATTTTACTTTTACTCATAGGTTTTGTTTTTGTTCTTGAAACTGTTTCTGTAATTTTACAAGTTGGAAGTTTTAAAATTTTTAATAAAAGAGTATTTAAAATGGCACCTATTCATCATCATTTTGAAAAAGTTGGCTGGGTAGAAAATAAAATTATAGTGCGTTTTTGGATGATAGCCTTACTTTCAAATTTACTTGCACTTGCATCAATAAAGCTAAGATAATGAAAATTTCACTTTTTGGATACGGAAAAACCACGCGCGCTATTGCTGAAAATTTGGTAGATAAATTTGGGCCTTTTGATATCTATGATGATCATTTTACAGAAACAAAAAAAGATACACTAGGAAATTTACTTTTAAATCCTAATGATTTTGATGATAATTTAAGCGATATTGAAATTCCTAGTCCAGGTTTTCCACCAAAGCACAAACTCATTCAAAAAGCAAAAAATTTACAAAGCGAATATGACTTTTTTTACGATGTCATGCCAAAATCCGTTTGGATAAGCGGAACCAATGGCAAAACCACTACCACTCAAATGGCTACACATTTATTATCACACATTGGTGCTGTTATGGGTGGAAATGTTGGAACTCCTTTAGCAGAGCTTGATCCTTATGCAAAACTTTGGATACTTGAAACTTCATCTTTCACCCTATACTACACTCATAAAGCTAAACCTGAAATTTATGCACTTTTACCTATAAGTCCTGATCATCTTTCTTGGCATGGAAGTTTTGATAATTATGTTCAAGATAAGCTAAGCGTTTTAAAAAGAATGAATGAATGTGATATAGCAATACTGCCTAAAATTTATGCAAATACTCCAACAAAAGCTCATATAATAAGCTATAAAGATGAAAAAGATCTAGCTGTTAAATTTGGCATTGATACGGAAAAAATTTCCTTTAAAAGTCCTTTTTTACTCGATGCTATCATGGCTTTAGCTATAGAAAAAATTCTACTTGATACTTTAAGCTATGAGTTTTTAAATAGCTTTGTAATGGAAAAAAATAAACTCGAAGAGCTTAAAGACAGTCAAAATAGGCTTTGGGTAAATGACACTAAAGCTACAAATGAAAGTGCTGTAATGGCTGCACTTAGTCGCTATAAAGATAAAAAAATCCATCTTATCATAGGGGGAGATGATAAGGGTGTAGATCTTAGCAATTTATTTGATTTTATGAAAGGATTTGATATAGAACTCTATGCTATAGGTATTAGTACTGAAAAAATGCTTGATTATGCAAAAAAAGCGAATTTGAAAGCCTATAAATGTGAAGTTTTATCTAAGGCTGTAAATGAAATTTCAAATCACTTAAGAGTCAATGAAGTGGCTCTTTTAAGTCCTGCTTGTGCAAGTTTAGATCAGTTCAACTCTTACGCAGAGCGTGGAAAAGTCTTTAAAGAATGTGTGAATAAAATTTAATTTATTATACAATATTTATACAATCCATACAAATATATTAAACTTTCCAAACCCTAAAAACACCCTATTCTCTTAAAAAACCCTAACCAGCAACAAACTCTTTTTTAAACACGATTCTAAG
>NZ_RYYM01000029.1:0-4689 GCF_004379075.1 Campylobacter sp. US25a | reverse complement strand
ATTTATTCTAAACTCAAAGAAAAACTAGAAAGCAAAGGAATAGACAATATATCAAGTGGGCAAATTGCTTGGTTTGTATGTAGTGTAGGGATTTTTATCATTCCTATGGTATATTTTTATATCAGTAATAATTATGATCAATTCACTATTTTATTTATTATGTTATTTATTTTTATATTGAATATGCTTTATATTAAAAATTTTTTTGCATTATTGTTGCTTGTGATATTAATATTTATATATATGAAATATCATGAGTTTATCTATAATTTTAAAATTTTATTTTTTATTTTTGCACCTATAATTTTTATCTTTTTAAGAGCTTGGAGAATTTTAATAACTTTTTTATGTGGATATATTTTTTTAGTGGCTATGGTATATATATTTGAGTTATTAGGAGGATTTTATAAATGAAATATTATGTTACGATTTATATTGATCCATTGGTAGAATGTTTTTTGGATTTTAAAAATCAGTGTTACTGGCAAAGAGAAGATTTCACCCATGCTTTCTTAGGACTTACCAAAGGCAAAAGTCCTGATGAGCTTGATAAAGCAGATGAAACATTAAGACAAGAATATCTTAAAAACAAAGAATGGGACAAGATAGATCAAAAATGGTATGAAGCTAAAGAGCCTAATGAATTCAATGATGGTTTTTGGGGTTCTACAAGACAGATGGAAACTTATAAACCAAAGATATATATTATACCACAAATAACCTTTGCTGATATTCTACAATCCCCAAAAACTAAACAATATTATATTTACAATCAAGATTATCAAGACTATCAAAAATTCACTCCTTATGGTTTGGATTTTAGACTTTATAGTAAAGATTTTATCACTAAACTTGATTTTAAAGATGAAGCTTATAATGTGCTTTATAATACAGGAGTTTAAATGGGAGATAGTATTACGCTTTCTATTTTTGTAGGTTCATTGCTATCCATTGCTGTTATCACAAAATTTTATCTTATAGCTTTATCTGTGCTTATTGCCTTTTCTATTTTAAATTATTGGATGAGAATTAACATAAAAGAATTTGTAAAATCTTATTTTTTAATATCTTTTATTATCTTTTTTATGGCTATTGTTATCATATTTTATCTTACTTATGATCTTGAAACTTCTAGAGGGCTTGTATTGCTTGGTCCTCCAGAAATTGAAAAATTGTCACCGCAAGAATATAAAGCATATAATTATTTTGGATTTTTGACTTGTATAACTATGTTTTTTTTTACAATCACATTTTTTATACTTCCTTGTTTATTACAAGCTTATTTATTTAAACGCTATAGCACAGGAGAAAAACGCAAAAAATTAAGTTGGTTTATAGGGTTTGCGTGTAATATCTTTTTATTAATTGTGAGTTTTTATAAGTTATATGAAAATCTTTAAAGACTATCAAAAATTCACTCCTTATGGTTTGGATTTTAGACTTTATAGTAAAGATTTTATCACTAAGCTTGATTTTAAAGATAAAGCTTATAATGTGCTTTATAATACAGGAATTTAAATGGGAGAAGATATTACATTTTCTATTTTTTGGGGTTTGGTAGGATTTATTTTTAGGCTTGTTACTATTGATACAATACTTTATATTACAGCCTTAAGCGTTCTTATTGCCTTTTCTATTTTAAATTATTGGATGAGAATTAACATAAAAGAATTTGTAAAATCTTATTTTTCAATATATTTTATTATCTTTTTTACAGCTATTATTATCATATTTTATCTTAGCTATGATCTTGAAACTTATAGAGGATATGTAATGCTCGGTCCTCCAGAAGCTGAAGAATTATCACCACAAGAATATATAGTATATAAGTGTTCTAAATTTTTAATCTTTATAAATTTTATTTTTTTTACAATCACATTTATTATACTTCCTTGTTTATTACAAGCTTATTTATTTAAATGTTATAGCACAGAAGAAAAACGCAAAAAATTAAGTTGGCTTATAGGGTTTGTGTGCAATATTATTATATTAATTGCAAGTGTGTATGTGATATATGAAAATCTTTAAAGACTATTAAAAATTCACTCCTTATGGTTTGGATTTTAAACTTTATAGTAAAGATTTTATCACTAAGCTTGATTTTAAAGATAAAGCTTATAATGTGCTTTATAATACAGGAGTTTAAATGGGAGAAGATATTATACTTTCTATTTTTTGGGGTTTATTTGGATTTATTCTTGCTTTTACTAATATAAAATTTTATCTTACAACTTTAAGTGTTCTTGTTGTCTTTTCTATTTTAAATCATTGGATTAAGATTAATATAAAAGAATTTGTAAAATCTTATTTTTTAATATCTTTTATTATCTTTTTTATGGCTATTGTTATCATATTTTATCTTACCTATGATCTTGAAACCTCTAGATCGCTTGTATTACTTGATCCTCCAGAAATTGAAAAATTATCACCGCAAGAATATAGAGTGCGTAATTATTTTAAATTTTTAACCTTTGCAACTATGTTTTTTTTAGTAATCACATTTTTTATACTTCCTTGTTTATTACAAGCTTATTTTTTTAAATGTTATAGCACAGGAGAAAAATGCAAAAAATTAAGTTGGTTTATAGGGTTTGTGTGTAATCCTATATTAATGGCGGGTGTGTATATGATGTATTAAAATCTTTAAAGACTATCAAAAATTCACTCCTTATGGTTTGGATTTTAAACTTTATAGTAAAGATTTTATCGCTAAGCTTGATTTTAAAAATAAAGCTTATAATGTACTTTATAATACAGGAGTTTAAATGGGAGATAGCATTACACTTTCTATTTTTTTAGGTTTTATAGGATTTATTTTTGCTTGTAGTGTTATAGAATTTTATCTTATAGCTCTAAGCGTTCTTATTGCCTTTTCTATTTTAAATTATTGGATTAAGATTAATATAAAAGAATTTGTAAAATCTTATTTTTTAATATCTTTTATTATCTTTTTTATGGCTATTGTTATCATATTTTATCTTACTTATGATCTTGAAACCTCTAGAGGGCTTGTATTGCTTGATCCTCCAGAAATTGAAAAATTATCACCACAAGAGTATAAAGCACATAATTATTTTGATTTTTTAGGCGGTATAACTTTTATTTTTTTTATAATCACATTTTTTATACTTCCTTGTTTATTGCAAGCTTATTTATTTAAATGTTATAGCACAGGAGAAAAACACAAAAAATTAAGTTGGCTTATAGGGTTTGTGTGTAATATCTTTTTATTAATGGCGGGTGTGTATATGATGTATTAAAATCTTTAAAGACTATCAAAAATTTAATATATTTGATATAATATTCATTTATCTTAAATATTTAGAAAAAAATGGATAGAGAATTATTTATAACAAGGCTTGCTTTTATAAACAATGATGAAATAGACACAATAGATAAAAATTCATCCATAGCATATTTAAAAGCCTTATATCAATGTGAAAATTCCATAGCTATAAATTATAATCAAGAAGATCTTTTCACCCAAGCTACCGCTATAAACAATCTAGGCTATAATTCTACTTTCACAAAAATCTTCATCCTAGATAAAGAAAATCTAAATGATACCTATCTTGATGCTAGAAAAAGGCTTTATAAATCTATCAATACTTTAAAAGAAAAAAGAAATGAAAAAATAAAAGATATCCAAGACTATTTAGATAAAGAAATTTCCTTACAAGATAATCTAAATAATCAAAGCTTTAATACTAAGGAAAATGATGTTAATTTAATTTTAAACGAAGTATTTAACAAGGTGCAACTATCGGATATGGACATCTTATAGGGCAAAATGAATGGGATTTGTATAAAAATGGTATTATTTTACAAGAAGCGGATAAATTGTTTAAAAGCGATTTGTTACCCTTTGAAAATGCTGTAAAAATTCAATAAACTCTTCCTTAGCACAGAACGAATTTGATGCCTTGGTTATATTATGTTTTAATATAGGGATTGATAATTTTAAAAATTCTTTTGTTGTTAAAATCATCAATGCAGAGAAAACGGGTTGCAAAACATTAAAGGAAGCTTGGATGGCGTGGAACAAAAGTCAAAATAAAGTAATGCGGGGGCTAATTAATAGGAGAAATGCTGAATATAAGCTTTACACTCAAGGAGGTTATGAAAAATGGTAATTTTTAAAAATATATTATTGTTTTTATTTTTTAGTACTTATTTGTTAGCGCAAGAGGATTTTACTCCACTAGAGCAATGTACCTATGAAAATGAAAAGTTTTGGATAAAAATTTTAAATCTATGTCCAGAGGGTAATATAACTTGTGATAAAATTGTATATGTGGGTGTCAATAAAAATAATGGAAAATATATTGTCCTAAACGGTAAGTCTATTAGTGATGTAAATATGAATTTTAAAGGATATGTTTTTAAAAATGGTATTTATGAATATAATATTTTTAATAATTTTTTATATATTTCTAAAAACAAGCGGAATATACAAGAATATGGTCTGAAATTATGTGAAAAATAGACGCAACAAAGGCAACAAGCAACAACAAATACTAGAATATGTAAAAAGTTAAAAAGATGCAATAAGAATTACAAGAAGTTTTTAAAGTTATAAAAATCCTAATTAATGAAATCTTAGCTCCTAAATTTTACAACAAATACAAAGATTTAGAAGTAGAGATTGATGATAAGGGTAATGTGCTTAGATGGATAGGAGAGATTAAT
>NZ_RYYM01000028.1:0-4741 GCF_004379075.1 Campylobacter sp. US25a | reverse complement strand
CTTGAAAAAAGTACTTACAAGTGTGAATAATAATATTTTTTGTAAAAATTTGATATGATTTAAGAATATTAATCCAATATTAGAGAAATTCATGCCAACAGAACAAACCGATCTTGAATATTTGTTTTCTAAAGAAAGATTAGAATCTTATAATAATATTTACGAACATTTTGATAATTTAAAAATGATTGCAAGCATAACAACAAAAATAGCAATACTTGAACTAGTATTAAGAAATTTACTAGATAAACATATGAAAGAAAAAGATTTAGAATGGTTAAGAAATTATAACGAAGAAAACATCAAACAAAAAATAATTAAATTGCAAAACAAAGAAATATTAGATAACAATCAACTCATTTCAAGAATTTCTTTAGGAGATGTAATATTTATAATTAAGCTAGAACACTTAGAGGCAAAAATAATTAATTCTTCTAATATAAATTTTAAAAAATATTATGCACACAACAAAGAATATTACTTTCACTATGTAAATAATAAAAAATATAAAAATAGTTTTAGCAATATAGAAAAAGCAAATATTGTTCTTAACCTTTTACTCACAATCAGAAATAGAAGTTTTCACTGGGAAAATTTATATAAAACAAAAATAACAAATCAAAAGGCTTTAGCTCCTAGAATCACCACAAAATCACATAATACCTTTATAGGCGTTATGCCAAATAAAATCAATGCTTTTTTAAGTGATTTAATAGAGAGTTTTGAAAAAGATTTGAATAGCTACTTAAAATAGTATTTAAGATGGGCGATCTCGATCCGCCCTTATAATGATTTTAAATTATATCATACAATAAAAAAATTGTCAATTTAGTTTATATTTAGTATTGCTCTAAAATGTTGATTGTATAATAGCATAATATTTAGATTTTCGTTTTAAAGGAGTGCAAATGAGTGATACTATTATTTTAGGTATTTTATTAGAGAAGTACAATAATGCTAAATATAAAAAAGTCGGAAACTGTATTAAACTTCGTTATCAATATCACGATATAAATGTGAATTTATATTTTGATGGTTATGATGAAAATTATCCTTCAACTTCTATATTTTTATCAATAAAATTTTGTAAAATTTGATTTAAATCATCTTTTGCAATAGAATCATCTGCAACACCGACAACAATATCTTCCATAACTTCAGCAAATTTATCATTATATTTACCATCTAAATCTAAAAAGTGCATACCTAGAAATATCGAAGTCCGTTTATTTCCATCAGCAAATGGATGAAATTTTACACAGGAAAATATTAAATGTGTAATTTTATCAGTTATTGTAGGATAATAATCATCGTTTTTTATATGGCTCTAATGCGCTAGCCAAATATCCTATTTGTGTTTCATTATAACCACTTAATCCGCCTGTTTTTTCAATAATCTTTTCGTGTATAGCAATAGCTTCGCTTAGTTCTATATATTTCATTTATTTTTAAGTCTTTGAAACACCGCATTTATAGCAGGTTTTTCTAATTCTTTTTCCATTTTTGCCATAGTTTTTTTAACTGCTTCTCTCTCAGCTAAATATTCTTTATTATTTTTTTGTTGCGTATTATATTCTGTGGTTTTCATTTTACTACCCTCTTTATTCTTTCAATTAATATCCTAAATACTGTATAGACTATTTTAACATTTATATTTGATTAGCAAATCAATATGAAGCTAAAAAAATTAATTTGCTAATTATACCCAAATTAATTTTCATTAAGTAATAAATAAAACAATCAAGTCAAATAAAAAAAGAAATCCGTTTCAAATCCCTAAAAAATAGGCATTTTATAGCATAAATACTTGCAAAAATTATTAAAAAATGGTATTATCATGTTAATAAACTTTAAAAAGGAAATTATAATGCACACTATAACCATTACAAGTGATGATATTGATTTTATAAAAAGTTTAGAATGTTTGTCAAAAAATGCAGGAGCTATTTTTAAAATTTCTAAAAATGATTTAGAAGCTACTTTGGATAATTATGAAGATAATCGAACCATAGATGAAATAAAAAAAGAAGCTGAAGAAACTTTATTACACTATAAACAAGGAAAATTATCAGTAACTCCATTAGGTAGCGAATGGCTGTGAATGAAAATTGTGGAAAGTGATAAATTTAAAAAAGAGCTTAATAATATTTTAGCCTTTATTGCTAAAGATAGTGTGAGTGCAAAAAATTATTTTTCAAAATCCTTAAAAGATGCTATTTTGTGCATTGACAATATGCCTTATAAATTTCGAAAATCTACTCTTTTTAATGATGAAAACATAAGAGATTTTATCTTTAAGAAATATGTCATTCCATATTATATAGATTTAAAAAACGATAAAATACTTTTAATTACGATTTACAAAAATAACCAAGTCAAATAAAAAAAGAAATCCGTTCAAAATCCCATAAAATAGGCATTCTATAGCATAAATACTTGCAAAAATTATTAAAATATGGTATAATTATGTTATATAAATTGAGAAAGGAGTTGCTTATGACTCTTATTATTGAAAATGTTAATGAAGATTTTTTACCTGCATTCAAGGGTTTAGCAAAAAGCATAAATGCCAAATGTAAAATTTCTAAGCCTAAGTTGAGTAGTTTTGAAAGTAAGATATTAAATGCAAGCAAAGAACTTGATAAAGAAAAAAAAGTCAATACTGCATTAAGCTTTAATTCGCATCAAGACTTTGTGAAAGCTTATCAAAATGGCAAAATATAAAATTTATTACCATAAAGATTTTATAAAAGCTTACAAAAAAATAAGCGATGAAGAGCGTAAAAT
Organism: Campylobacter sp. US25a; assembly: GCF_004379075.1. Lineage (NCBI taxonomy): Bacteria > Pseudomonadati > Campylobacterota > Epsilonproteobacteria > Campylobacterales > Campylobacteraceae > Campylobacter > Campylobacter sp. US25a. The sequence continues at coordinate 1,954 of NZ_RYYM01000028.1, read as the reverse complement.
AACTGATGAAGTTATTGTAAAACTTTCTAATGATGAGAATTTAGAACCTAAATATAAAGATCATCAATTAAAAGGTGTATTAAAAGATTTTAGAGAATGTCATATAAAGTCTAACTTGTTATTAATTTATCAAAAACATAATAATGAGTTAGAGCTAAATATTTTAAAACTAGGTAGTCATAGTAAGTTATTTAAAAAATATTGAAAGGAATAAAGATGGATAAAGCACACTTAATCACTTATTTAGTAAGTCTTGCATTTATTGTAAGTGGTTTAATAGTTTGTTGTATTTTATACTTACTCAAAGATAAGATAAATAAAGTAACACCTGATAATATAGATAATATAAATTCAAATATTAAAGATTTTATTGGTAAAAGTATGATTATTGGGGTAGATTTTAATACAGTGTATATTGGAAAACAGATTAAAGAAAATGCAGATTATATTGTAGAAGAATTTAAAAAACAAAATCAAACCACTAGAGATATGAATTGTCAACAATAAATTTTCATAGTCCTAAATATAAACCATATATCACAAATATATTACATTGATTAAAAAATCAAATCTAGCTAAAAAGCTAAATTTGATTTCACATATTCCTATCTCCTTTTAGAAATTCTTTAAACTCTTTACTTTTATCTTTTCCATTCTTAATATCTTTTTGTATATTTGCATAATCAATCTTATTATTTCTTTCTTCTATAGCAGTTCCTGCTTTTTTCTCAGCTGCGCCTGCTGCTTTTTCTACATCAAATGCTAATCCTTCTGATTCAACTTTAGTAGGAGCATTTCTTGTTGCCATAAAGCCTTTTTGTCTTGAATTTAAATCATCTATGGCTTTATTGTGATCAGTCATAGTGCCTTTTGGATCATAATAATTATGTTTTGTTTGCTCGTGTAATCCATTTGAATTGACATTAGAATCCACTCCTGCATAATGTGACAAGCCTTGCATATCTCCCCTTCAGCCATATTTTCAACAGCATTCACAGCAGAAGCCACATTTTCTTTATTAACTACGCCACCATAATTTTCATTGATATAGCCTTGAACGGCCATCATAACCCACTGAATTATTAAGCGTTTTAGCTTCATTATAGCTATCCATAGAACTTTTAATACTAGCAGAATTTGTAACATTTCCTGTTTTAAGAAGATTGTTAAATGAAGCACTTGCATCTCTATTTTTACCAATTTCATTAGAAATACTTTCGTTAAAGGTTTTATTAAAGGTTTCTTTTTGATCTTTGCTTAGTTTTTGATACCAATCTTCAGATTCTACTGAATTTGTAGTTAAACTACCTCCTATTTGACCACTTGCTTGAGCATTTGCTTGATTTCCCCCTTTATCACCGCCTTTGCCACCAAAGCCAAGATTAAAACCACCACTAAGATTACCGCCAATACTTCCACTCATCATATCTTTATAAGCTTGCGATACATCCACACCTGTTGCTTTAGAATAAGCATTAGCTAAAGCATGTTGTGTTGCTTTGGTGATAGTATTTCTATCGTTTTCTGATAAGGCTAAGCTATCTCCTTTTCCACTAGCAACTTCTAAAGCTCTTTGAGATAGGTTAGAATTTTGAATCGCATCACTTAGAGCGTGCGCTCTTGTTTCTAAATTGCTTGCAGTCATACCCGCATTTAAACCTTTAATAGAAGCATTACCTATAGAACCATTAGCATTGATTACAGCGGAACTTCCAGTCATATTATCTTTAACTAATTCGCCACCATGTTGCATATCTCTTGTTCCCATAAAACTTCTACCACCTGCACCAAACGAAGATTGAAGAGTATTATAACCTGCATTCATCGCCCAAACTTCATCTCCTCTAGGAGCAGCAATGCTAGTTTGTGTAGATAAGGCTTGCTGATTTGCAAAGCTTCCAGCAGCTCTTGAAGCACCTGTTAGAGCTTGAGATAATCCAGAAGCAAAAGTTAT
>NZ_RYYM01000027.1:0-5134 GCF_004379075.1 Campylobacter sp. US25a | reverse complement strand
AGGACATTTTCATTATTTTACTAATGGTAAATTTATAAAAAGTGATGAAAAATATAATTTGGAAAGATATTAATGAACCCTAAAGAACTTATCTCTCAAATCAAAGACTATGCTGATATAGCAGATGCTAGTTATGCTATGTTGCAATATGTTTGGGAAAATATAGAGCAAGATGAAAAGAATAATATTTATAAAGCAGATAAACTTACTTTTGGTGATAAATTAAAGCAAGATATTGTTATGAAAAATAGTAAAGGGGAAGATATTGTAAAACCTAAAAATACAAACACAGCTTATGCTTGTGCTATACAAGCTCGTTTTGAACAAAATAAAATAGTTAAAATAGAACCTAAATATTGTATTTCTCTTATAAATACTTGTTTTGATAGTAAAGAAATAACATTGGATAATGATATTAGTAGAGTAGGATTGAATGATGTACTGAGTAAAAGAACTATTGATTTTGTAAATAGATTTAAACTTTTAAAAATCAGCCCAACACTACAAATTGTCTTATGAAAAAACAGAGAAAATTAAGAGGAGTTAATAAATGCTAGAATTCTTTGTTAATCTTTTAATATTTATTCTTATATTTTTCTTTTTTGTTTTTATATTTTCTATTATTTTATATTTTATCTTTAAAATTTTTTTAAAAATAAAAAATAAAACAAAAACTATAAATTTTAAAACAATATTTAAAAAACTTACTTTATTTCTTTTGCCTGTATATCTTTTATTATTCTTAACAGGAGGCTGTTCTTATAAATATATGGATCCGCAGTATTATGAGTTTAAGAGCTTGTGTAAAGATATAGATAATAAAGTAATAATTTACAATAAAGCTTATTGGGAATTGTATAGCGATTTTACAAAAAAAAAGCCTTCTATAGAAAAACGAGTTAAGGATGATGGTTATGAATATTTTTATTATGAAAAACTTAATGAAACATTTACTTATTATGATATAAAAGATACGATAAAATCCGAGAAACGAAATGGCAATATTATAACCATAGTATATGATAAAAAATATAAAAAAATGCCCAAGCCTTTTGCTACATATATAAGATATAAATATGAAAATGATGGTGTATTCTTAAGAGGCGATGAGGGCTCTGGATTATATTTTAGATATGAAGAAGTATTCACTTGTAGCTATTTTGATAATTTTAAGTAAGGATATAAATGAGCAAAAACATTAAAACACAAGAAGCTAAATTAGACTTAATCACTAAATTTCTAGACTATGCTAATTGTGCAGATGCTAGTTATGCTTTATTAGATCCAGTTTTTACAGGTGTTATTATTGATAAACAAGAAAAGGAATTAGAAAAAGATTTAGATACCCAAAGACTAGGTGATAAACATAATAATCAAAATTCTACCTATGCAAGAGCTATACAAGCTCGTTTTGAACAAAATAAAATAGTTAAAATAGAACCTAAATATTGTATTTCTCTTATAAATACTTGTTTTGATAGTAAAGAAATAACATTGGATAATGATATTAGTAGGGTGGGGTTAAATGATACACTTAGTAAAAGAATCATTGATTTTATAAATAGATTTAAACTTTTAAAACATTAGTCTAACACTTTAAGTGGCTTTAGTGCTATTTTGTTTGAAGATACTAAAGATAATAATCAAAGTAATATAGGATAAAAATATATGAAAAACAAGCTCTATCATTATTTTAACAATAAAGAAAATTCAAATGATTTAAAAAAACAATTCTTTAAAAATATAAAACAAGCTTTATTTTATCTTTTTCTTGTCATCTTAACTTTTTATAATATTACTTATTTAACTCTTTTAACCTTTTTCCCTTTTCCTTTCTTTGGATGGATTAGCTTGTTTATACTTTCTACTATATGGGTATATTTATTTTTAAAGCTTGTCTTTTATCTTGTCTTTAAAATTTTTAATATTGATAAAAAAATTAAAAAGTTTTATTTATTTTTACCTTATCCATTATTCATGCTTCTTTGGTTTGGATACTCTTTTGTACCTCTTGAATGGCAAAGTAGTTTTAAAGAATTTGAGAGTTTGTGTGAGAAGGCTGATTCTAAGGCGGTTATTTATGATGCAAAAAATATTATAAGTCTTTGGGATAATTATAAAAAAATAAACAAGGATATTTTATTCAACATAACAGAGCAATATGTAGATTTTAGAATAAAAAAAATTATTATTTTATGGTACTATAAGGACGGCAAAAATACAATACAAGAATATAAAATAGACAATACATACTCTTGGCTTGACATAGGTATGTTTGCTAAATACAAAAGAAAAATGATATGCTATGATATTCAAAAATATAAAGAATTACAAGAAAAAAGAGGCTACTAATGTATGAAAAACAAGCCAAATATATGAAACTTTATAAATATGCTAGAATGTGCTGGGCTAGTTATTTTTATTTTGATTTTTTAAATACTAGAAATATATTTGAGTTAGATTTTAATCAAGAAAAAATTCAAGAAGAAAATTCTCTTAGAGGCTATAGAGAAATAAAGGTAAATTTAGAACATGTTGTCAGTCAAAAACATAAAGATAAAGAAGTATTGATTGATTTAAGACAAGATGATGCTTGGCAATCAAAAATGTTAAATTTCTTTGATGAAAAGACAAATTTTGATAAACTAAATGGAGAATTTGGAGAATTACAGACTAAAAATTTCATTCAAAGATATGAGGTTCAATTTCATCAGCCTAACACTACAAGTGGCTTTAGTGCTACTTTGTTTTATGATAAAGAAAAAGATGAATTTATAGTAGGATTTAGGGGAACTGAAACTGATAATTTTATTAGCTCGATTCAAGATATAGTTCAAGACATAACTCTATCCCTCAATGGCAATATCCAATCTTCTTTTCTTTTAGAATTTTTAGAACAAGTAAATAAAATAATCAAAAACAAACACAAAAGAATTATATTTGTAGGACATTCATTGGGTGAGATTTGGGGGATGCAATGAAAATATTAAAAATACTTTATATTTGCTGGATTATATTTTTTATCTTTGCTTGGATAATATCACCTTTAATTGGGCATAATCCAGATAGATTTAAGGAATTTCTCATAGTGATTGGATGGATAATTTTGCCTCCAATAGTGAACAATCTATGGTTATTTTTAATAACAAGAATTAAAAAATATTTGATAAGGTTTTTTCTATTATTGTTATATTGTCCATCGGCAATTTTATTGTATCTTATATTTGATTAAAAGGAAAAAGTATGAAGCAACAAATCAAGAATCTTAGAGACTATGCTGAGTTAGCTTGGGCAAGCTATTTCAACCTTATCTATATTGATGGACAAAAAACTAATGATTTCACAATAGGAACAGAAAGAATCTTAAAAGATGGAGAAAATATAGAAAATTTGAATATTATAAAGCATTGTCTAAAGACTATAAAGATTATTTTATTTATGATGATTCGTTAGCTTTTTATCCAAAACTCAATGGTGAATTTAGAGAAATCCAAACACAAAATTTTGCAAAACGCTATACAATCAAATTTCACCAACCCAATACTTTTAGTGGTTTTTCTGCTACACTTTTTTATGACATTCAAAAAGATGAGTATATTGTTAGTTTTCGAGGAACAGAAGGAATTGTAAGTATGGATGCATTTGCCGATATAGGACTTACTTTTGGTAAAGGAGATTTTCAAGCTAATGCCTTAAAACAATTTTTATTAGATATAGCACCTATTCTAAATAATATAGATTCTAGTAAAATTACCTTTGTAGGACATTCTCTGGGTGGATATTTAGCTGTTGTTGCAATGCAGCTTTGTGATACAATCGATAGAACACTTTGTACAGATTTTAATCAAATAAAATTTAGTGCTTCAAAAGTTTATACTTTTAATTCTCCTACCATAGATGGAATAGATAATATGCTAATGAGATTCTTAGCTAATTTGCTTGGAAATAATATTGTGGAGCAAATTTTAAATCCAGAAAAGATTGTTTGTGTATTTGATAATGGTAAAATTGAAATCATTGCTTCAGCTCAATATGGTGCAAGCAATGCTTTAGGTATATATACAGGGAAAAATGATCACTCTATAAAACCTCTTGTTAATACTCTCTATTTTTATTCTTATCTTTTAGAATTAGATGCTAACTATAACAAAGTCAAAGATAAAAGTTTTAGTGAGTGTATAGAGTATCTTAATCATTTTATGAAAAATATTCAAATTTATACAGAAACTTTTGTGTTAAAAAATAATGCTATTAATAATAAAAATTTCGCTCTTAAAAATGGACCTCTTGGACTTTTTAGAAATTCTCCAGAAAAAATCAATCATTTTGAATATTTTCTTTCATTAATAGCCACCATAATGCAAGAAACAAATGGTATTTTAGAAGAGCTTGGAGATAATTATTATGCAAGCTATAAAGCTCCTACCACTAGTCAAACAAAAATCATAGATTTTATTTTAAAAGTACATGAAAAAGAAAAATATATTTTAATTCTTGATAAAAATGATTTTAATAAATACAGAAAAGATTGTTCCTTTATTAATAATCAAGAAAACTTAGCTCATAAAATTGCCATTGGGGAATTTAGAATTTTCATTGTGGTTTATAAAGATATGAAATGTCTTGAAAATATTAATAATATAACAAAAATATATGGATATAATTCAAAAAGTTATAAAATAAAAGATCAAATTTGGGATGAGCAATATTTAGGTGGAGTTTGTAAAATATCACAAGCTTTTATTTTAATGGAAAAGCTAAAATAGGTATTATTTAGGAAAATTATGATAGGTAAAGACTTTTTATATTCTATTCATAAAGATAAAAAAAGTATTTATTTGTTTTGTGAAAATAAAAGCATAATTGATTGTCAAAGTATTTATGATGAACTTTATAAATTAGAAGCAACGACAGATTTTACTTTTGAAGAACTCCAAAACTATCAAGCTTATATCTTCCTAAACTCCACTCTCCTTACAGGCTCAAATGAACTTCCTAATAATCCTTTTTACTTTGGAGAATTAGATCAAGATAATACTATAAAACAAGATACACCCAGTTATTATTTTTCTCCTAAAGATGAAAGCAGTGGTTTAGGAAGACTTAGTATCTTTTATAAAAATGATGAACTTTG
>NZ_RYYM01000026.1:0-6080 GCF_004379075.1 Campylobacter sp. US25a | reverse complement strand
TTCCAAACCCTAAAAACACCCTATTCTCTTAAAAAACCCTAACCAGCAACAAACTCTTTTTTAAACACGATTCTAAGCACCATCTAAAACAACAATAAAAATAAACATAGGATTTATATATAAAGTAAGCAATGAAGACATTTAACAAGTCCGCAATGAGCTACTTTCCCCCTGCCAGTAAGGCGTAGTATCATCACCCACGATGTGCTTAGCTTCTTGGTTCGGGATGGAGCAAGGCGTTTCCACATCTGTATAATCACGGACATTGTTATTTAAATATTCTTTGAAAGATTTAATTTATAAATAAAGCTTAATCTTTTATTTCTTTATTTTTTTCTTTATTCTCTTTCTTCTTTACTTATCTTTTATCTTTAATAAGTTTTTATATAGAATACTTAAAAAACAATGTTAAGAGCAAGTTCTAATATAAACTCTACTTGAAAGATTTCTATAAAACTCTAAATATTATCTATATTCAAAGTCTTCTTAAAAACCTTAACAAGGAAGTGATGCTTTATTAAAGATAAGCCAAACGCTCTATTAGTACTGGTCAGCTAAAGGACTTTCATCCATTACACACCCAGCCTATCAAACTAGTAGTCTTCTAGAGAGCTTAGAGAAGATTCATCTTAGAGTTGGCTTCACGCTTAGATGCTTTCAGCGTTTATCCTTTCCAAACTTAGCTACGCTGCGATGCTCTTGGCAGAACAACAGCTACACCAGTGGTTTGTTCAACCCGGTCCTCTCGTACTAGGGTCAAATCTCTTCAATCTTCTTACGCCCACGGCAGATAGGGACCGAACTGTCTCACGACGTTCTGAACCCAGCTCGCGTACCGCTTTAAATGGCGAACAGCCATACCCTTGGGACCTGCTCCAGCCCCAGGATGCGATGAGCCGACATCGAGGTGCCAAACCTCCCCGTCGATGTGAGCTCTTGGGGGAGATCAGCCTGTTATCCCCGGGGTACCTTTTATCCTTTGAGCGATGGCCCTTCCACACAGAACCACCGGATCACTAAGACCGACTTTCGTCTCTGCTTGACTTGTATGTCTTGCAGTTAAGCTGGCTTATACCTTTATACTCTACGAACGATTTCCAACCGTTCTGAGCCAACCTTTGTAAGCCTCCGTTATTATTTGGGAGGCGACCGCCCCAGTCAAACTACCCACCAGACATTGTCCCACTTGAGGATAACTCAAGCTGGTTAGCTACCCAAATAAGAAAGAGTGGTATCTCAACAACGGCTCATATACAACTGGCGTCATATACTCAAAGCCTCCCACCTATCCTGCACATTCTTATCCAAGTAGCAGTGTCAAGCTGTAGTAAAGGTCCACGGGGTCTTTCCGTCTTGCCGCGGGTAGGAGGAATTTTCACCTCCACTACAATTTCACTGGATCCCTCTTTGAGACAGCTCCCATCTCGTTACGCCATTCATGCAGGTCGGTATTTAACCGACAAGGAATTTCGCTACCTTAGGACCGTTATAGTTACGGCCGCCGTTTACTCGGGCTTCGATCAAGAGCTTCGCTAATGCTAACCCCATCAATTAACCTTCGAGCACCGGGCAGGCGTCACACCCTATACATCCTCTTACGAGTTAGCAGAGTGCTGTGTTTTTGGTAAACAGTCGGGAGGGACTCTTTGTTGTAAGTTTCTTCGCTTTCGGAGTAAATCCTAGTACGAAGCTAACCACACCTTATACCGAAGATACGGTGCTATTTTGCAGAGTTCCTTAAAGAGAGTTCTTCCACGCGCCTTAGAATACTCATCCCACCCACCTGTGTCGGTTTACGGTACGGGCAACATTAGCTAAACTTAGAAACTTTTCTTGGCTCGACGGCATCAGGGGTTCTTCTATCCATCCGAAGACTTCAAAAAGCCTTTCAGTTCTCGGAGTGTTCTTATACGGATTTGCCTGTATAAGCTCCTACGACCTTAGACTAGCACTTCCATCCGCTAGCCCCCTTAGCCCTAAGCGTCCTTCCATCGCACACTAATGTTGGTATTGGAATATTAACCAATTTGCCATCGTCTACCCCTTTCGGACTCGACTTAGGACCCGACTAACCCTACGATGACGAGCATCGCGTAGGAAACCTTGGGTTTACGGCGTTAATGATTCTCACATTAATTATCGCTACTCATGCCTGCATGCTCACTTCTATTCGCTCCAGCACTCCTTACCGGTATACCTTCGACGCAAATAGAACGCTCTCCTACCACTTGCACACAACTTAAACTACTTAAACTTTAAACCAAGAATATTTTTACTGATTTTACTAAGTTTTGTTTCTATCTTTACTCTATAAAAATCAGTAAAAATATAACTTAAAACATATAACTTAGTTTTTTATATTCTAAACTTAAATAATCTAAGTTGTGTGCAAGTCTACAGCTTCGGTACTTACTTTAGCCCCGTTATATTTTCCGCGCAAAATCACTAGACCAGTGAGCTATTACGCTTTCTTTAAAGGATGGCTGCTTCTAAGCCAACCTCCTGGTTGTTTAAGTAACTTCACATCGTTTTCCACTTAAGTAAGATTTAGGGACCTTAGCTGGTAGTCTGGGTTGTTTCCCTCTTGACGACGGATTTTATCACTCGCCGCCTGACTGCTGTGATTACATATAAGGTATTCGGAGTTTGATAGGGTTTGGTACATTGGTGTATGCCCTAGCCCATTCAGTGCTCTACCCCCTTATATTACGACACAACGCTATACCTAAATATATTTCGGAGAGAACCAGCTATCACGAAGTTTGATTGGCCTTTCACCCCTATCCACAAGTCATCCCGGGGCTTTTCAACGCCTATGGGTTCAGTCCTCCACTAGTTCTTACACTAGCTTCAACTTGCTCATGGATAGATCACTTCGTTTCGGGTCTGCAGCATCTGACTAAGCGCCCTATTCAGACTCGCTTTCGCTACGGCTTCGCGTTTGCTTAACCTTGCCAGACACCACAACTCGCAGGCTCATTATGCAAAAGGCAGTCCATCACACTGTATTGCTACATAGTGCTCTGAATGATTGTAAGCAAATGGTTTCAGGTTCTATTTCACTCTGATCACCTCAGTTCTTTTCACCTTTCCCTCACGGTACTTGTGCACTATCGATCTGGTATTAGTATTTAGGGTTGGATCGTGGTCGACCCGGATTCAGACAGGATTCCTCGTGTCCCGCCCTACTCAGGATACTGCTAGCTAAGCTTTGTTTTTCGCATACGGGACTATCACCCTCTATGGCTATACTTTCCAGAATGTTCTGCTAAACTCAGCTCTTGCACATTGCAGTCCTACAACCCCCAGTGCAAGCACTGGGTTTGCCCTCTTGCGCTTTCGCTCGCCGCTACTGACGCAATCTCTATTGATTTCTTTTCCTGAGGGTACTAAGATGTTTCAATTCCCCTCGTTCGCTCCTATATAGGTAATGTATATCTCTATACATTGGGTTGCCCCATTCGGAAATCTACGGATCAAAGCTTCTTGACAGCTCCCCGTAGCTTATCGCAGTCTAGTACGTCCTTCATCGCCTTTACCAGTCAAGGCATCCACCATTCGCTCTTAGTAGCTTACCTTTTGATGTTCTTTTAGCAGATGAGCAAAGCTCATCTTAAAGAACCAAAGCTAAAGGCCTACCCCGCCAACCTAAAAGATATTAGGCTTAAAACGAAATAAACTAAACATTCATTAAAAAATTAATGTAGATAAAGCTTCAATTCTTAATCACTAAAAAAACAATTTGCATAAAAGTTAGATATAACCTAACTTCTACCTTTTTTATTGATTCTAAAACGCATCACTTCCTTGTTAAAGTTTTTATGATAAGACTTCTTTATCTTAAGACGGAAAGCATTCAAACACTTAATATAAAACTAAATGATTTAGTCTTAACTAAGCTGTGAGTTTGAAACTTGTCTTTAATTTATAAATCTTAAATCTAATATTCTCTTTATTTTAAAGATAAAGATAATTAAAAAATATAAGTTAAACCAAAGAAAAGATAAATAGGTTTTATCCTTTAACAAGTCCTGTAAAATTGTTTTTATTAAAACTTGCTTGTGACTCTTAACAATGATAATTAAAAAGAACATTTAGGTTTAAAACCTAAAGGAAGTATATATATTAATATAATCATTATAAATATAAATACATAATGTATATGCTACTTATATCTATATAAAGTATATTCTTTTATAGTTAAAGATAAAAAAATAAATCTAAGTATAGAGTTTATATTTTATATTTAATCTACTTTATATACTTGCTTTAGATTTTAAAGCTTTTTTATTCAAATCTTTTTTATGGTGGGCCTAACAAGACTTGAACTTGTGACCTCACCCTTATCAGGGGTGCACTCTAACCAGCTGAGCTATAGGCCCTTAATAAATGGTGGAGAATAGCGGGATCGAACCGCTGACCTCCTGCGTGCAAAGCAGGCGCTCTCCCAGCTGAGCTAATTCCCCATAAACAATTAGCTTTATCATCAATCTTTGAAATCTAAACAAGAATCAATTGAGTTTATATATTGAAGTAATAGTGGTGAGACTTATTACTTTGTACTCTAGAAAGGAGGTGATCCAACCGCAGGTTCTCCTACGGTTACCTTGTTACGACTTCACCCCAGTCGCTGATTCCACTGTGGACGGTAACTAGTTTAGTATTCCGGCTTCGAGTGAAATCAACTCCCATGGTGTGACGGGCGGTGAGTACAAGACCCGGGAACGTATTCACCGTAGCATGGCTGATCTACGATTACTAGCGATTCCGGCTTCATGCTCTCGAGTTGCAGAGAACAATCCGAACTGGGACATATTTTATAGATTTGCTCCACCTCGCGGTATTGCGTCTCATTGTATATGCCATTGTAGCACGTGTGTCGCCCTGGGCATAAGGGCCATGATGACTTGACGTCGTCCACACCTTCCTCCTCCTTACGAAGGCAGTCTATTTAGAGTGCTCGGCCGAACCGTTAGCAACTAAATACGTGGGTTGCGCTCGTTGCGGGACTTAACCCAACATCTCACGACACGAGCTGACGACAGCCGTGCAGCACCTGTCTCTAAGTTCTAGCAAGCTAGCACCCTCATATCTCTATAAGGTTCTTAGGATATCAAGCCCAGGTAAGGTTCTTCGCGTATCTTCGAATTAAACCACATGCTCCACCGCTTGTGCGGGTCCCCGTCTATTCCTTTGAGTTTTAATCTTGCGACCGTACTCCCCAGGCGGTACACTTAATGCGTTAGCTGCATTACTGAGATGACTAGCATCCCAACAACTAGTGTACATCGTTTAGGGCGTGGACTACCAGGGTATCTAATCCTGTTTGCTCCCCACGCTTTCGCGCCTTAGCGTCAGTTGAGTTCCAGCAGATCGCCTTCGCAATGGGTATTCTTGGTGATATCTACGGATTTTACCCCTACACCACCAATTCCATCTGCCTCTCCCTCACTCTAGACTATCAGTTTCCCAAGCAGTTTAATGGTTAAGCCATTAGATTTCACAAGAGACTTGATAATCCGCCTACGCGCCCTTTACGCCCAGTGATTCCGAGTAACGCTTGCACCCTCCGTATTACCGCGGCTGCTGGCACGGAGTTAGCCGGTGCTTATTCCTTAGGTACCGTCAGAATTCTTCCCTAAGAAAAGGAGTTTACGCTCCGAAAAGTGTCATCCTCCACGCGGCGTTGCTGCGTCAGGGTTTCCCCCATTGCGCAATATTCCCTACTGCTGCCTCCCGTAGGAGTCTGGACCGTGTCTCAGTTCCAGTGTGACTGATCATCCTCTCAGACCAGTTAAGCGTCATAGCCTTGGTAAGCCATTACCTTACCAACTAGCTGATACTATATAGTCTCATCCTACACCGAAAAACTTTCCCTACTCAACTTGTGTTAAGCAGGAGTATAGAGTATTAGCAGTCGTTTCCAACTGTTGTCCTCTTGTGTAGGGCAGATTAACTATACCTTACTCACCCGTGCGCCACTAATCCACTTCTAGCAAGCTAGAAGCTTCATCGTTCGACTTGCATGTATTAGGCACGCCGCCAGCGTTCACTCTGAGCCAGGATCAAACTCTCCATAA
>NZ_RYYM01000025.1:0-6104 GCF_004379075.1 Campylobacter sp. US25a | reverse complement strand
GTGTTATCATTAAAGCAGGTGGAGTTGAAGTAACTATAGACTCTAAAGGACTTGTGGTTAGAGGTGGAGAGCTTAGGACAGAATGATAACTCGGAGATAAAAATGAGCCAAACAAACAATAACACAGAAATCAAAGAACAAGACACTCAAGATGAAATTATTTTTGAAGAAAAGAAATATATACCTGCATTTTTATTTTGCGGGATAATATACACTGGATTTTTGTGTTTTTTTCTTTATTGGCTCCCTAGGGCATTTGACAATACTAAGAATTTTAAATGGTTTGTGGTTTTTATTATATATCTTTATGTATTATATATATATATAAGTCTTGTTTATAAAACAGTAAATTTTAAAAGAATTTATATCACAAAAGAAAAACTTGTGGTTGAATTCTATTTTAGGAATGATTTAATTTTTCCTTTAGGAACTTTTTTTGTGTATTCTTATAACCCATCGCGTGCTTTGGTGGGAGATATAGTTATACAAACTCTCAAAGGTAAAAGATACTACATTAAAAATCTTATCAAGCATGAAATAGAACTAAAAAATGATTTTTATGCAAAAGTTAATGCCATTATAAAGCCCCATGTAATGCCTTATTTGCTAAGTTTAAGTGATAAAGAATTTGAAAAAATCATTTCATTTGTAACCGGTTTTCATAAAATTGATACCACTTTCCTTAAAGAAGCAATGGAACTCAGAAAAGAGAAAAAAGATGAATGAAAGTATTTTATTTTATATACAAGAGATTAAAACTTATTTAAAGGATAAAAATGAGCCAAACAAACAATAACACAAAAATCAAAGAGCAAGACACTCAAGATGAAATTGTTTTTGAAAGAAAAAAGCATATACCTTCGTTTTTGCTTTTTTGGATAATATACACTGGATTTTTATGTTTTTTTCTTTATTTGTTTCCTAGATTATTTAACAAAGAAATAGATTATAAATGGTTTATAGTTTTTTTTATGTTTCTTTTAATCATATATGTATTTGCACGAGCGATCTATAAAATGACAAATATTAAAAGAATTTATGTCACAAAAGAAAAACTTGTGATTAAGTATTATATCAAAAATGATTTGGTTTTTCCTTTAGGAACTTTTTTTATATATTATCGTAGTTTGTCATATTCACTTTCTCCAGGACATATAGTGATACATACCTTTGGAGATAAGGCCAAAGAATACCTAGAACATGATATTTTTAACTACGGCGATGACCCAAAAAATAATTTTTTTGTAAGAGTTAATACCATTATAAAGCCCCATGTAATGCCTTATTTGTTAAGCTTAAGTGATAAGGAATTTGAAAAAATCATTTCACATGTAAGCGGTTATAACGACATTGATACCACTTTCCTTAAAGAAGCAATGGAACTCAGAAAAGAGAAAAAAGATGAATGAAAATATTTATGGAAGTTTAGAGCTTTATTCCAAAGAAACCCAAAGCACTCCTAGTGATAAAAGGGATTTAGGAGTATTTGGAGATGTTGCTCCTTATGCCTTAGGCATTACAGAAGGTTTTGCTACTAAAGCTTTTGAAAAAGAAATAGTGAAGTTTGGTATAGAAGATAATTCGCGTATTGCGAGAATGATGCATTCTAAAATAATAATGAATTTTGGAATATTGAATTTTTTTCTGGCTAAAGCAGAAGGAAAATCCAATGTAAGAGCTTTGACTGAAACTGGTGTTGGTATTTTTACTGGAGTAGTTTTAAATAAAACTCCATTAAGTAAATATCGTGATGAATGTTCCAAACTTTTAAACGAGGCTATAAAAAGGCTAAGGAGTAATTAAGAATATAAATACTAAACTAATAAAGAATTTATAATAATAAATTTAAATAAAAATTTACCTTTAAGGAAAAACATGGGAAATAAAGACTTTGGCTATTTTTTAAATGCTTTAGAAAACAATGATATAAAAGCACTTGAAATTTTACTCGTTGATGAAGAGTTATCAAATATGCAAGATGAGAATGGCAATACACTACTCCACCATGCAGCAAGACTAGGTAGCGCAGGAGGTGTGGCAATGCTAATTGATTGCAATCCTTTTATCCGTAATAATGATGGTAAAACAGCTTTTAATATAGCTTACGATAATGATGATATCTATATAGCCAAAATGATTGATAATGTTAAAGATAGTTGGCAAAGAAAGCATGGTAGGTATGAAGAAAAATTAGATGAAAGCGAAATGGATATTCCGTTTTATTTAACTGATGATAAAGAAAGTATTTTAAAACAATTTAAGGAAGAAAATATCATAACTGAAAGTTTATTAGATACTTCCTATGGAGATGGAATGGTTATATTGCAATCTGTTTTAAATGCATGGAATTTAAGTTTTATTAATAAAAAAATGCCTCCTGTTGTTGAAATTTTAATAGATCAAGCCAATGGGGATGTTGAAGCTTTAATAGATGGATTTGATAAACATATGGAGCAATGGGAAAATGAGGTTTGGGATGAACCTGCTGTATATGCTGGAAAGACTGAAGATGGTGAAGATGATTATCGCTATGAAACCGATCCTGATGAATGGATAAGAGAAATTATACCTTTTGATAAATGGGATGAATTAAAAAAACAAATGCGTTTATATGCAGTTAAAAAATGATTTTGATAGACTAATAACCCATAATAAGCTTGGGTTATTAGGTAAAACTTAGAGATAAAAATGCGTAAAATAACGCAAGTTAGATCCTTTAAATTAAAACTGCAATTTAGTTTTTGGGATTTTACACATTTTAACCATATTCAATACAAACAAATATATTTTTTGCAAGATATTTTTAAATGGACCGGTAAAGATAGAAATGATTTAAGCTTTAGTGTATAAATTTAGTAAATATCTTATTCATTTTTGTCGTGGCGATGAAATGTTAAAATACTCTCAATTTATATTTTATAATTTAAATAAAGATTTAAAACAAATACACATGAATTTTACTCTAAATAATAAAAATAATTATAAATTGATTACAGAAAAATTAGCAATCACTTGGGCTAAACTTAATTTTTTACATCCATTTAAAGAAAGACAATAAAAACCATAAAGGATCAAGAAGTGGTTTTATCTACCACAGACATGCTCACAGAAGCATAAAAACAATATTTAAAGAAATGTATCTACATCACATAAAAGGAGCAGCACCTAATAAAATTATCATAAAAAGATTAAATTTAAATAATCCTGCTAATATAGAAGAGGAATTAAACAAAAACAAACAAATACAAAAAAATTAAAGGAAAAACAATGAAAACCTTAGAAGATATCAAAGCTATGAGTTTTGAAGAAAAAATGCAAATTCAAAAACAATTATTTGATTTTATTAAAAATAATGACTTAGAAAATGTTAAAAATCTTTTAAAAGATTATCCTGTAAAAGAAAGCTTTTATGAGGCACATTTTAAAAATCCCGATAGTAAAGAAGAATTATCTTTGTTTGATCCTTGTACAACCATAGTAAGAGCTGCATTTACTTGTGGAAATTATGATAGTGATTTTTCTATTTTAGATTATTTATTTGATGAGTATGGTTTAAGTTTAAAAGATCCTAAATATAATCTTCGCTTTGTAGATATGAAACACATCAAAGAAGCTAATGAGAAATATATCTTAGTAACAGAAATAGAAGATGGACCTTATGTTTATAAAAACGCTCTAATCTACGCATATATACTCAATGCTAAAAATCCAAATTCTCAAATCATTAAGTATCTAGTCAATCGTGGGGCCAAATTTGAAGTATATCAAGATGAATTTCATTGGACTCCTATGCATTTTTGGGTAATGCAAAATAATTATGAATTATTAGAACTAGCCATTAAAGGAGGAGCTAATGTAGATATGCAAACCCGACTTATTCAAGAGAGTGAATACAATGAAACCCTTTTATTTGAAGCTGTAAAAGAAGCAGAAACCTATAGGGTTACACAGCTTTTAATTGAACTTGGAGCTAATGTGAATTTTGCTACCCCAAGAACTCCTTTAGATGATGCAAAAGGATCTAGAAATAAAAAGCTTTTAAAAGATGCAGGAGCAATGACTTCAAATGAAATCAGAAAGAAATTTAATTTACCAGCATATGATGATTCTCATTGTGAAATTGATGGAAAAGATGATATGGATTTACTAGGTAAATATCGGGATGAATGTGCCAAACTTTTAAACGATGCTATAAAAAAGGCTAAAGAAAGTGAATGAGGGAATAGAAATTCACTTTGCTAAAATAAATTATAAGGAAAGATAATGAAAAATAAAAAATTATTGGATGATGAATATATACAAGAAGTGTTTAAATACTATCTTAAAAATGATAATTATTTAAAAGATGCTTTATATGGTTTAAAAAAATACGAACGAAGAGCTTTTATAAGTAGCATTTTAAGCTATGAATATAAAAATTTAGTAGAAAATGGCAATTTAAAAGTTGATGCAAAATATAAAGTTACCTTGCCGCCTAATCTTATTGCTGTTTTAGAATATGATAAAAGTGAATTTAATGGTGCAAATCTTCGAAATTTTATAAATGATTTGGAATTTGAATTAGAACATATAGAAATGGAACTTTATGACGATCCTGCTGACTTTGAAGGGGGAGATTATTATAATGAAGATAGCGATTGTGATGAAGATTATACAGTAGAAGATTGGGTAGAAGATCAAGTAAGTGATATTAAAGACTTTTTATATGCTTTAAAAGATTTTAAATGAAACAAACATTAAGCTCTAATCGAGTAAGCTTTTATCTTTTTTCTACTAAAACTTTTAGTGATGAAAAATATCTTAATGCTTGGAGTTTAAAAGGCGAGCGTTTAAATGCCAAAGATTGGTTTGAATTTAAACAAGCCAATAAAGACAAATTTTATAATAAGCATTTAGAAAATACCTTAAAAACTATGCAAGAGTTTAAAGCTTATTTTAGTGTTGATCAATTTGAAGGCATAAATCTACATGGTGATGATGAATGGCTTGATTTTTTACCTTTAAATTATACTCAATTTTATAATCGTTTATGTAGGGATAAAAGTAAATATATTTTACATCGATATTATCAAAAAAATGATTTGGCAGAGATTGGTATGCTTAAAAATCTTTCTCCTAATTTTCCTTTTTGGGATGAAAAAGGAGAAAATTTTTCTCAAAATCAAATTGATATTTTTATAGAAAAAGATAATTTAGCACCCTGCTTTAATAAATATGATATTTATTTTAATTCTTCACTTGAGCTAAGCTTTAATTTTAGTGATGAAAGCTTAGAATATTTAATTAACAATTATAATCACAGAATCAATCATACTTTTACTCCAAAAAGTCAAGATGAGATACAAAAAGAATTAAATTTAAGCAAAGAAGATAAAATCATTTTAGAACTTGAAAATATGTTTTTAAATCTTTGTAAAGGCATCAGTGCTGATTATGCTTTTATGGATTTTTCTTATTTTTTTGTAGGATATAATCATACTTTAGATTCTAAAAATAATACTTTAAAATCTTATCCCATTAATCAAGATAAATTAATTCATAAAAGAAGTTTTAAAGAATATATAGAAGAATACGCAAATACTTACTTTTTAAATTATTATTCTAAAGAGTTTTTAAATGAACTTGACAATCAAGAATTAAACAAAGATAGACTTAATTATTATCTTATTAATTACAACAAAATTCCAAAAAACACAGAAGAAGAAAACATACAAGGCATACTTTCTAAACAAAAAGATATAGATATCAATTTTGTAAATTTTATAGATTATAAAGACTATGTTTATAAAAATAAAGATGATTTTTGGGAGTTTTCAGCAAAAGAAAATTCTATACTTTGGGAAAAATTTCTAAGTAAAAATACCCTAAAACCCTTTCCTTTAAATTTTGATTGCTCTTTAGAAGAAAAGCTTCTTTATGCTAAAGATGAACAACTAGAAAACATACTTAAAACCCACAAGACTTTTCATGGCTAAAAAAGAACAATCCTTATTCCTAGAATAAAAGATATTAATATAAGTTCTGATACTTCTTGTATGCATCCTATCTTAGAAGATAATACTTTAGTATGCTTACATGGAGGTAGAGTTAAGTTAAAAGCAAAA
>NZ_RYYM01000024.1:0-6512 GCF_004379075.1 Campylobacter sp. US25a | reverse complement strand
ACTATTTTTATTATCTATAGAACATAAAGGAGTAAAGGAATTTTGTATGTTTTTGTAGTAGGGGTAGAGAGAGTGGGTATTAAATTTATAAGTTTTATTACTTGTGAAAGAATCAATTAAATTAAAAGTAAATTTCTTAGCTTCTTCTCTAGAGTTTTCAATATCTTTTATGTTATCAAGTGTCATTCCCAAATCCATAATGGAGGAGATGATAATTGTTAAATCAGCTATTCTATCTATTCCTAAATTAGCTATAGCTTTGCTTACGCTTTTTTCTTCATCCCAAACTAAAATAAAATTGATAACATCGCCAGTAATAGGAATTTTTTGCAAATTAATCCGCAAGAATTGAAAGTTTCTAAAATAGTATTTCCATAATCTAAAATAGGTTCTATTTCATCCCAAGCTTGTCTAATCTCTTCGGGTATTATTAAGTCATCTTTATCTGACATATTTATTCCTTATATTTTAAAGCTTTCTTTGTAAGCATTAAAGTTTTTTTTGTTTGATTGTAAATTGCAATGAGTTTTAAAATTTCACTCGTTCTTTTTGGAAAAATTTGAATAAAATCATCTTTAAAATCAAATTTTCTTTTTATATTGGTATTAAAATAAGTAAACGCATCACTTTGAAAAAATCGTCCCATTAAAATAATATATTCTTTTCTTTTGATTATTTTTTTATATTTTTGTTCATTTAGTGGTAAATCAATATTTAAGCTTGATATTGCTTTATTGTAAGTAATCAAAGCACCTTGTAAAAGCACAAGCTTATCTTCTTTATTTGAAATTTTATTCATTGTTTTTAAAAGTATTTCTAAAAGTTTTAATGCTTCATTTTTATCATAAGCAAGAGCTGATCTTTGTGGATAATTTTTAGCCTCATTTATAAGTAAATTTGCATTATAAAGAAAGGTTAATTGATTGATATTTTTAAGAGAGAAGATATCTTTGTTTGAACTTTCAATATACTTTAAAATTTCTTTATTTTCTTGTTTGCTCTGCTCTATAAGCTTAGAGGAAATATTAGTATAATCCTTTGCAATTGCGTTTTTTTGCAAAATTTGATCTGCTAAAACAAAAGAGTTTTGTAATTTTTCTTTCTGATTTAATGTCAGACTATTTTCTATTTGCTTATAATGAGAATTTCTTAAGCTTTCAAGGTTTGAAATATCGTTTTTTTGCACAGAAAAAAAGTTTTTAAAAAAATTCAAATCAAGTTTTAGATAAAAAAGTGCTTCATTAATATAGATGATATAGCTTAGTGTTTTTAATTCTTCTTTGTTCAGATTAAAATAAATCGCCTTAAGTTCTTCTAAGTTTTGTAAATATTCTTTTCGGGTAAGGTTGTTATAGTAGTATGTTTGATTGTTTATGTTGCATTTAAAATTAACTTGATTTAAATTTGCATTTTGTATAAATTTTAAATCCTCATCGCTCAACTCATCAGTGCACAAAGCATAAGCAGCGTTGCAAATAAAAAATGTAAAAAAACATAATTTTAATACTCTTTTTAAAAATTTATCTCTCATTTTCTATCCTTTTTAATTTGCAAAGAAGAAGTAAAACAATATTTATTAGTTTTCTAACGAGAAGGATAATTGCTAATAAGTAAAGCACTACTAATAATCCATATTTGACAAAAAAATATCCACCAAAAAATATTATAATTAAAAGCATACTATCTGGAATAAGCAATAAATATACAAAAGTATCATATATCCAGTTTATAATCTTACTAGAAACACCATATTTACTTTTGCAATTTTTGCATTTTATTTCTAATTTGCCTGAGAATATATTCCAAATATTTTGTAATTTATTGATTTTTGTTTTACAAACTTCACATTCTTTATAAAGCGACATTTATCTTATTCCTTTACCATTTTCTACAATTTCTTGCCCCTCTCTTAAAGCTTCTTTTATACTTTCTTCAATATTAATAGTATTATTCTCATTATTAGCATTGTTTTCATTTGCATTCATCTAAAGCCTTTTGGATTTCATTTATCGTATTTTCTATAAAGATTGATGTGTTTTTGCGGTAATCTTTCCACTCTTTCCCGAGTGTCTTATCAGGAAGTTTTGAGCCATCTGGATCTAAGTTAATGAATATATTATAACTTCTCTTTATTTGATTAAACATTAAGTTTCTATCTTCAAAAGAACATAATTGATTGTTATGAAACAAAAGAAGACCCCGAATTGTTATTTTTGGATAGATTGCCATAGTTTTATACCAAGTTCCCTTATCCAAATAACCTACACCCTCTAAATAATCATAAAAATCATCATAATGTTTTATAAATTTAAGTTTTTCTTCAAAAATTTGTTTTTCTAAATTTTTGGTAGTTGCTCTTAGGGCTAAATATTTTTGCTTTTCATTGGAAGTTGAATTTATACCGCTTATGAAATTAAGATAATTAAAATAAATTTGTTCTTTGCTATACAAAAAAATAAAAAACCCGATGTAATTTTTAAGAGAAAATTCAAAATATCTATCCTCAAATCCAAAGAATTTAGCCACCTTAAAATCAAAAATAGTCTTTTGCATTTTTGCATTTAAATCTTTAAAGTCTTCTAGTTTAGGCTGATAATCATCTACAATTTTAATCATATCTTTAGGACTTGGATTTAAAGTCATTTTTTCAAAAATTCTAAATTCTTGTTCTTTTTTAGGAAAATGATACATTCCCCAATAAATCGTATATAAAGGAGAATAAAGTAATTTTGCAAGCACGGCGAGTATTATGATTAATATAATACAGGGTATATAAAATCTTTTAAGTTTATAAAAAGGTTTTTTCATTTATATTCCTTGATATTTTAAAAATAGTTTTTGTGCTTTTTTCTGTTTCGTTTAAGGTTTTATTTTGAGTGTTAAGTTCTATCTCATTCATTTGTGCATTCTTTTAGTTTAGATTGTAGGGTATTGAGCTGATTGATTTGTTTTTGGTTAAGTTTGAATTTTTTAAAAATATAGATCAATTTTTGAAGGTTTTTTATTAAATTATTATCATCAGTATAAGCATATTTTTCTAATTCTTTATTAAAAAATAATAAAATTCTATTAGAAGTAAAATCAATTTTGCTCATACCATTTAAAATTGTCATAGTTTTAGGGGTATTTAAATCACAAATATAATCTTGTAAAAATTCACTCAAATACATACTAGTAAATCCACTATTATAGCCAATTAGGTCGTTAATATACATTCCGATTCTAACTACATCAAAGCTATCAAACTTATGAATATCTTTTTGTAAAAAATCCTCTTCTAAACGAGTATTTAGAAAAAATAAAAAATCTTCAAAAACTTTAAATCTTTCCTTGTCAAATAAAAAATAAGTTTTATGATTTGTGATATTTCTTTCATTGTATAAAAGATAAAGTATAATATCAGTATTTGAATTTGTTGTAACATGTCCAGCTTGTCTCATAAGCTCAACATCTTCTTCTGTAGGATAGTAAGAGGTTAAAGTTTTCATATCTTCAATACTTGTTTGTATCATCTTAAGATTTTTAATAATCATTTGTGTAACTTTTTCTTGATTATAGTTTTCTTTGCTTAAATTCTTAGCATATTCTAATTCTTCCTTACCTTTGTTTTCACTCCACTTAATTAAAGCACTAAGATTTTCTCTTGCTTTGTTATTATCAGCTTCCATAGAATTAAACAATTCATAAATATTGCTAATAACTACATATAAAACCACCAAGATGAAAATGATAATCCAAGATTTTTTTGAGAATTTAAACAAAGGTTTTATCCTTAAAAATAATATTATTTTGCATTATAACATTAATTATAAAATTGTCATCTTTATTTCTTTATTTACAATCAAAGAATGGATATAAGTTTGATAAGCATTTTCTAAATCTTCAAAACCAAGTTTTTTAAATTCATCAATACTTTTATAAAGTTCTTTTCTTGCATTTAAATAAGTATCGTTTAATTTGGCTTTGTGGAGAATGAAAAGAATGTATTCATCCTCATCATATTCTAAAGTTTCTTTAGCTATTTTCTCATTTAATAAAGCTTCATCATTATTATCTAAAACTAAAAAAGCTTCACATAAAAACAAAGTTCTTAAATAAGCAAATTCTGAGTTGATATTAATATTATCAATATCTTGTAAATTTAAAGTCTTTAATGAGTATTTTTTAGTAGCGATAATGCTTAAACTTTGATTTGGATTTAAAAAAAGTATTTCTTTCTTGTTTTAATTGAAAGCTTAGATTTTCATTTAAGGATTTAAATAAAGAATTAAAAATCTCATTTTTGATTTTATTATCTTCTTTGTAAAATTTTAAAGCAAGTTGATATTTTTGTTCTTCTTGATCAATGATTTGTTCTTGTTCTTGTAAATCTTGTATGTTTTTTAAATACTCTTCATCCATAAAATTATAGGAATTAGAAGCTATGCTTGTTTTAGTTATAAGTTCTTTTTTCTTTGCTAGGGCAAATTCGTATTCTTTAGAATAGCTAGGGTAGGGGTGTGGGGTGAAGAGAGATAAACCGTTTATGAGAATTTGAAAATTATCTTGTTGTAAAATTTGACATTCTTCTGGACTATTGCAAATTTGCTTAAAATTTCTTGGTGCAAGAAATTTTTCATATGTAGAATTAAGAAAATTTGTTATTATGCGAGAAGCTGTACCATCAAAAATAAATTCTAATATTGCATCTAAAACATTATCATAGATATCGAAAGCTTTATTGGTTGCATTCTTGATTGCGACAGGAATATCATTTGCATAAATAATTGTAATTACAGCAACTTCTACTTGACCAGTTCTTATGCCACCTACAATACCTACTGCAATAATTGGACCGTTAACTAAATTACTTGTAAAATGAACTACAGCTTTTCTAAAATTCTTAGTCTTATGATATACTTATTCTGATTCTATAAAATTTGCTACTAAATCCAGATGGCTAAGTGATTTTTTAATATATCTATTAACAGCTTCTCCTAGAATATCTTCGTTTTCTAACAATTCTTGTAGTGGTATGACATAAGTCAATGATTCTCTTAATTCGCTTAATTTATCCATTATTTTACTCCATTATGAAGCATTGTTTGTTTGTTAAAAAATAAACCCTTGCTGCATAGTAAGCTTTTGAAAAGAAATATTCTTCTTTTTTCAAATTTTTATCGTATTCATCATCATAAAAAGCAAAGTAAATTACTTCATAAAGATTATTATAAAAATCTTTATTATTAATAAGATTAAGAGTGCAATTTTCACTTTGAGAGTCTATAATCTTAAAAACATAATTTATCTTTTCTATAAAACATTGCATTTTACTTTTTACATCTATAATTTTACAAGAGTTAGCTTTTTTCAAGAGCTCTTCGCTATCTTCTTTTAAAATTTTTTCCATATATTCTCCCCAATCCTTTTCTACAGTGGCAACTCCTGCAATGTATTCAGGTTTTCCAAAATTAAGTCCTGATTTTAAAGGATATTCTGTGGCCATTTTTTCAAATAAATCTTTTAAGCTTGGGTTTTGGGAAAGAAAAACTTCTTTGCTTTTGGTATTGCTTATATAATCAGGGATGCTTTCAGAATCTTTTATTACAATTTGTATAATTGGAGATAGCTCCCTTTCTTTTTTAGGTAGAATAAATTTATCAACAAAAGAAAAAGAACTCACAATAAGGACAAGAATAAAAAAAGCTTTTATAGGGTGGTATAAAATAAAAAAATAAATTTTGTAAAATAAATTCATAATTACTCCTTAATTTATAATATTATCTTTAAAACTTAAATTATTTTCCACATGCATTTAATCTTCCTTTGGCAATATTTATGAAATAATTAAGTTCTTTTGTTATATATATCGCTTCGTATAATTCTTGATCTTGAAATTTTAAATCCACATCATGAAATAAATCCATTTTTTCATAAGAATTTATCATATTTTCTAATAATTGTTCTTTTTGAGGTATAGAACACATAAAATTTGTATCTAAAGTAAATCCAAAAAACAAAGTATTATAATTCATAAAATTAATTTCAAACATTATTTTACCTAAATTATACTTGGGCGGTAATTTTTCAATTTCACTCATAAAGACAAGAAAATTATCTACAATATTTAAATAATTATTAATTTCTTCTAAATCAGTGCTATTGGATGCGAGATAAAAATAATCAAGATTGTTTTGCATTTGCAAACCAAACAATACATCCTTATTTTTAAGAGCTACTAAATAAGCATTATCCAAACCTAAAATTTGCATAAATTTAAAATCTCTTTTGAAATGATGCATATAATTTAACAATTTTTTTTGATTTGTTTTTAATTCTTGATTTAAGTTTTGTTCTTTAAAAACTTTTTTAAATTCTTCTTCATTGCTCTTAAATAGTTTATACATATCTTTAGCACTTTGATATTCTTTTTCATGATAATACTTATCCCAAAAAATAAGCTCTAAAGGGCGTTGTAAAAAATGATAAGTTAAGCTTATAAAAATAATCAAAGCTATAAGCACACCACAAGG
>NZ_RYYM01000023.1:0-6792 GCF_004379075.1 Campylobacter sp. US25a | reverse complement strand
ACGGTTTGAACTGATTCTTTAACAGCTTGATTGTCTTGTTCTAAACCTTTTTTAGTAGCAAGGATGTTTTCGTTGATCATTTTGCCCATTTTTCCAAGTTCATCATCGGCTTTGATTGAAATTAAATCAACTTCGTGTTTTTCGTGATTTAAAAAACGAAAGAAATTTTCTAAAGATTTTAAAATGACAGGAATTCTAGATCCAACTATTTTTTTAACGCAGACATAAACTATAATCAATATGACAAGTAGTATAAAAAAAGAAATAACGATAAAAATAATTTCTAATTTCTTTAAAGGTGCTAAAACTGAATTTTTAGGAGCAGTTACAACCATACTCCAATAACTTGAATTATTTGCAGTACTAAAAGATGAAACGGATGCATAGCTTAAATCTCCAGTTGAAGCAACATAATCATCTATTATAACAGTTTTGTGTTCTTTAACAGCATTATTGACTAACTCCACAGAGGGATCTTTATTTATATCACTGAGTGTTTTTAAAATGGCATTATGATTTTTATGAATGGCAATAACACCTTTATCAGTCATTAAAAATCTTAAATCCCCTTCAAAAAAATCTAATTTTGGGTCAAGTATGGTTTCAGAAACTTCAGAAAAATCTAAAGTATATCCAGCAACTCCAATCAATTTACCTTTATTATTAAAAATAGGCATTCCAAAATTAATACCTAGAAAATCTTTTCCATCGTAGTTAAGTTTAGTTGGTGGCCCAACAAATAAACTATCTTTATCTCCATATTTAGCGTTTTTTTCTACTTGCTCTATAATCTTTAAATTACCAAAATTATTTGGCGTTTGAATCGTTTCTATTCCTCCAGATTTTCCAGTGGTTTGATCAAAATAAATCATAGCAAAAGTTTTACCATCAGAACTTGTGTATCTTTTATCAATTCCTTGAGCATCCCCTAGCACTGAAGTATCTTTTAAATACAAAAAAGTATAAGCTGAATATAAACTACTATCAAATAAATTTTTCATTAAGCTTTCAATCAAATCAGCATCAACTTGATTATTGTGTTCAAACATATCATTTAAGGAAGTTGCGGTTCCTTTTGCAAGTGCAACAGTTTCATTTAGAATACCTTCCATATAATTGGTGTATCTTTTTGAAGCTAAAAATATTGAATCTTTGGCCTCTTTTTCCATATTTTCAGAAATATATATGGAAACTGTTGAAACTAATACGATAATGCCTAAAATTACCCCTATAGCTACAGATAGAATAAGCTTAGTGCTTATATTTAAAGAACGAAAATTCATATTTTTTCCTTAACTTTTAAAAATTTATAAAAAACTTAGTATAGTATTCTATAATTTTTTAAAATATTCTTAAAAATTTTAATATCTTTTGTAATTTTACCATATGTTAACTTTTTATAAATATAAGTATTTAAAATATTAAAATTTTATTGAAGTTAAGAATTATTAATGCAATTTACCTTTGAACAAATTTTTATCGCAATGCTACTGACTCTTTTTGCAGGTTTTTCTACAGCTATAGGTTCTATAATAGCCTTTTTTTCTAGAAAAGATGATTTAAGGGTGCTTTCTTTAGGACTTGGTTTTTCAGCTGGGGTAATGATATATATTTCTTTCATGGAAATTTTACCCACTGCGCTGAAAGATTTTAAAAATCACTATGATTCGCATTGGGCTGAGCTTTTAGGATTGGCTTGTTTTTTTGGTGGAATTTTAATATCTTTATTGATTGATAAATTAATCCCCGAAGATGTCAATCCTCACGAGCCCAAAGAGGATTTAAGCGAGTTAAAAATTTGTCCCTTACCTCAAAAAGGACAAAATCCTCCGAAATTTCATCCTGGAGAAAAGTTGCATCAGATCAATACTAAAGCTTTGAAACGCACAGGGATTTTTACAGCTTTAGCTATTGCTATACATAATTTCCCAGAAGGTTTTGCTACTTTTATTTCGAGTCTTGACAATCTTACTTTAGGAATTGCTATAGCTATAGCTGTGGCTATACACAATATCCCTGAAGGTTTGGCCGTGAGTTTGCCAATTTACCATGCTACAGGAAATAAGAAAAAGGCTTTTATTTATTCAGCTCTTTCGGGTTTTGCAGAGCCTTTGGGTGCTTTTGTTGGAGCTTTGATTTTATTGCCTTTTATAGGCGATCTTACTTTAGCTATAAGTTTTGCTGTGATTGCAGGAATTATGGTTTTTATATCTCTTGATGAACTTTTGCCCGCTGCAAAAACTTATGATAAGGCCCATGATAGTTTATATGGACTTATATTAGGAATGGCAATAATGGCTTTAAGTTTAAATTTGCTTGGACAATAGAAAGCCTTACGGCTTTCTTGCAATTTAATTCACACCTTTTGGCGCATTAAAGGCAGTAAGTTTTGGTAGTTCACCTTTAAATTTTTCTATGTTTACGAGCCCTGTGTGAGAGATATTGCCATTGGCAAGTTTTGAAGTTGGCATATCCATGGTTAAAACATTTGCATTTCCACATTTGCAAAGTCCGTTTTCATTAGGATCATACCAAGCACCTTCACAAATCCTTACAACCCCTTGCATGATTTCATCGCTTACAACAGCCCCTGCTAAAACTTCACCGCGTTTGTTAAACACGCGTACTACATCGCCATTTTTTATACCAAGTTTTTTTGCATCTTTGGAATTGATTAAAATCGGCTCTCTATCTTTTATTGCATAAGTATCTCTTAAGCTTGTGTGGCAAAGTTGAGAGTGCAAGCGATCTCTTGGGTGATTTGTAAGTAAGTGGAAAGGTGCTTCTTTGGTTGCATTTCCAAGCCATTCAATAGGCTCAAACCAAGTAGGATGGGCTTTGCAATCATCATAATTATAATTTTTAATCGCTTCTGAGTAAATTTCAATGAGTCCTGAATCTGTACCCAGAGCATTTAAGATAGGATCTTCTATAAATTCTGAAAAACGAGTCCATTCTAAACTTTCAGCTGTTGGTTCAAAAGTGATTGGTTCATTTTTAGCCCAAAATTCTTCAAAACTTGGCATAGGAATAGCAAAAGCTTCGCCAAAACTTTGAGTTTGTTTTAGGGCACTGTTGTAGTATTCTTTGATGAAATCTTTAGCTTTTTTGCCATTTTCTGTGTAGGCATTAAAGACATCTTTTCCATAAATTTTACAAATATCAGAGAAAATTACATAATCATCTTTGCTTTCACCCACAGGCTCAACTGCTTGTTTCATAGGAGCTATATGCATATTTGAATAATCTCCTGTCATGGTAATATCATCTCTTTCATAAGATGAAGTTGCAGGCATAACAATATCTGCCATTTTAGCTGTTGGAGTCCAGTAAATTTCATTTACCACAACGGTGCGTGGTTTTCTCCATGCTTTTACGTTAGTGTTAGTATCTTGATGGTGCACTAAAGGATTTCCGCCTACCCAGTAAATAAAATCAATATCAGGATAGGTAAGCTTAGAGCCGTTGTGATCTATGGTTTTTCCAGGGTGAAGTAAAGCATCAGCGATTCTTGCTACAGGGAAAGAATAACTCGCTGCATTTTGAAGCCATTCTGCGCCTTCGTTTGAAGTTTCGCTTTTTACTAAACCTTTAAATTTACCATTTTTCCAAATCCCTAAACTACCTGCTGTCATACCGCCGATAACTCCGCCTTTGCAAGTTGGAACACCGCCATTGCTGTAATGATAGCTTAGTCCAAAACCGCCTCCTTTTGTGCCGATTTGTCCTAACATTGCACAAAGAGTAACTAGCATCCAGTGAGGCTGTTCGCCATGATGTGCTCTTTGCATACCCCAACCACTCATAATCATAGTAGGATTATCATAAAAAGTTTCAGCTAATTTTTTGATAGTTTTTTCATCGATACCGCAAATTTTACTTGCCCATTTGGTATCTTTTTTCACTCCATCTTCTTTACCTTCTAAATAATCTTTAAATTTATCAAAGCCTGTAGTGTAAGTGTCTAAAAACTCGTAATTAACTTTTTTCTTAGCAATTAAATGGCTTGCCATACCCATCATTAAAGCTACATCGGTATTTGGGCGTGGAGCTATCCATTTGGCATTTAAAAATTTCGCTGTAGTGGTTTTTATAGGATCTATACAAATCACTTTGATTTTACTGTCTTTAAGTTTTTCAAAGTATGCCAAACCTCTTTGTTCGTTTGAAGTCCAAGCTATGCGTAAAGTAGAAAGCGGATCAGCACCCCAAATCACAACATATTTAGAATCACTTAAGATATTTTCCCATGAGGTTTGTTGCTCATAAACTTCAATCGATCCTACAACATAAGGCATAATCACTTGAGAAGCTCCTGTAGAATAGTCCCCCGTAGCCCCTACAAATCCACCTGTTACATTTAAAAATCTATGAAGCAAGATACGTGAGTTTTGCATATTTCCACTTGATTTCCAGCCATAACTTCCACCAAAAATTGCACTTGCACCTTTACTATCTCTTGTTTTTTTAAGCTCTTTAGCGATAAGTTTGACTGCTTCATCATAACTTACGCGAACAAATTCATCTTTTCCGCGAAGCTCAGGTTTGGGATTGTCAGGATTTTCAAGGTAGGATTTACGTACATAAGGATACTTCACACGAGATTTATAAACCATATCGGCGGTATAGTGCTGTAAAGGATTATCCATTTTTGTAACTTTTTCCCAAGGTTCGCTTTTTACTATTTTGCCATCTTTTATAGTGAGTTTTAAAATCCCCCAGTGTGCTGCAGTGATCACTTCTCCATTTTTTACAAGTCCAAGGCTAACTTTTGAAGCTTCTACGGTTTTTCCTGCACTTAAGCTTGGAATGAGAGGTAAAGCACTTAAGCTCGCTCCAATTTTTAAAAATTTTCTTCTATCTAGCATGCTTTTCTCCTTATTTTGTTTTAAAATCTTTTGCGTTTTTTTGTAAGTATTCTATAACTAACCATCTGTCTTTTTTATCAATACCTGTTCTATCAGCCATAGAACGGAAAATTGCAGGCCAAGCGTTAGCTGTAAATTCTTTTTCTTTGTGGATAGCGTGGCAAATTCCGCAGTTATTTACAAAAAGCTCTTTGGCTCGATTTAACATTTCTTTATTTGTCTTTACAAATTCTTTTTTATCTGCCCAAATTTCAAGGCTTACCTTATCCCATTTGCCATTTTTTCCAGTTATTCTTTGAGAGAAATTTAATTTTGTATTTTTAGAAAAAGCTGCAACAATAATTCTTTGAGAGTCATTGAAATAAATCACAGAAGGTGCTTTAGGATTTACATAACCATCAATTTTTAGCAAAACCCTGTTATTTTCGCTTTTTAACACTTCAAAAGGATTTGTAGGTAAAAGTCTTCCTATGACTTTAGTATCATCTTTATTAAGATAAAGCGATACAACTTCATCGGTATAGGCGGTATTTTTTGCCCATAAACATGTCGCTAGGACAACAAAAGAAATGAAAATTTTTTTCATTACTAATTCCTTAATATAAATTTGATGTAAATGTATTTTAACACTATTTAATTTAATTATTAATTAATATTAATAAAATATTAATTAATAATTAATAACTTTTTTAGAAAAAAATAAGCATTTTATAGTTATAATTTAGAAAATAAATATACAAGAAAGGAAGACAATGTTAAAATCTATCGGAACTAAATTAACCCTTTCAGTAATTGGAAGTGTTATGGTTAGCTTAGTCTTTATGATTGCCATCATATCATGGAAAGTTTCTCAAAATATGGAAAAAGAAGCAGAAATTGCTCTAGACATAGCTTCAAAAAGATATGTAAATTATATGCAATCCACACTTAACGAACCTTTTTTACTCTCTAAAGCATTAGGTACTAGCATACAACAAGTTATTAATGATAATGGGAATATTGACATTAATGTATTGGAAAATTTAACCAAAAAAACATTAGATTCAAGTATGCATACCACTTATGCTTTTTTGTACATTAAAGATCTTTCAGTCTTATCAGGAAATAAAGAAAAAGACATTCAAAATGGAAATTTATCTATTGTTTATAATGATTCAACTCCAGGGATTGACGGAGGTATTAAAACATTTATACAAAATAAAAATATGTATAACAGTATACCTGTAATCTCAAAAATTGAAAACAATGTGCACAATGGAGAGCAAAAGGTTATTTTTGGTTCAGTTAAGCGTCTTGATTATGGTAATGGAGAATTTTTAGGAATAAACTTAGGAATGCCTATTTTTAATCAAAAAGGAGATTTTGCAGGAGTTATTGGTTTCTCTTTAGAGCTTTCACAGATGTCTAAAGCTTTACTTAATCCTTCATTAAATTTTCACGAAGGAGATCAAAGATTACTACTTACAGATGATGGAACATTTGTTATTCATGAAAATCCTAAAGCAATTTTGCAAAAAATCAATGAATACAACCATTCTCCTTCTGTAGCTCCTATATTAAGTGCTATTAAAGAACATAGAGATCTTTTAATCAATAATTTTTATACATCTACAGGTTTAACCAGTTATGCTTCGGTTTCTTCTTTTAGTACATTAGAAGATTCAAGTCGCTGGAGTATACTTGTAACAACCCCTAAAAATTCAGTTTTAAAACCTTTATATCATCTTCAGTTAATTATAGTTGCTGTAGTTGTTATATTTTTAATTATAATTTCAGCTATTGTATATATGTGTATAAAATATATGGTAAGTGCAAAAATTAATTCAATTTTTAAATCTTTGCAAAATTTCTTTGACTTCATCAACCATAAAACAAAAAATGTTTCTACTATAGAAGTAAAAAGCAATGATGAATTTGGACAAAT
>NZ_RYYM01000022.1:0-8432 GCF_004379075.1 Campylobacter sp. US25a | reverse complement strand
TGTTGCACAAGTAATAACAGGTGGAAAAGCAGCTTTAAGCTTAGGAGATAACATGCTTATATTCAAAGAAGTAGCAAGTAGATCAAATTTCATGAATTATCTTGTAATGAGTACTCCTGTTTTAGCTTATGCAATTGCTAAAGCAAGTGAGCAAGGATTTATAACTTTTGCTTCTGGATTATCTCAAGCTCTAACAGGTGCTTCAAGAGCTGCTGGAAGCTTTGCAAATCAGCAAGCTCTATCTACGCAAACAAGTATAGCCGCTCCTAGAGGAGATGAAGTTTGGGCTGTGGGTGCAGGGGTAGCATCGCTTCAATATGCAAGAAATATAGATGGTGCGGTTACTAAATTTAATACTCAATCAGTTATGGGTGACAATACAAAGAATTCTGAAATCTCTAATGCAAATATGACAGGAACAAATGTTGATGGTATGATGTCAGGCGCCAAACTTAGTGCAGGAGCTATGACAACTGTTAATAGCGTATCTCAAGCAAATTCTGATGCTTGGAATAAAAACTTTAATGATCAGTATTCACATATGAGTCAAAGCGGTAGAGCAAGTGCATTAAATGAAGCTAAAGGGTTTATGGAGAAAGGAGATGAAACATTTAAGAAGGCTTTTGGTAATAATTTTGGACAAGAAATAGAAAAGAGAACTGATTTAAGTGAAACAGAAAAAGCTAATATCAAGGCTTATGCAAGAGTTCAAGCAGGTGGAAGTCTATTTGGTACAGAAGCTGTTGGAGGTGTAGAAGGTAGCGTAAGCGATGAGCATGCTAGAAATAGAACGCTTTCAGATAAAGAAAAAGTTGCTTATCAGGAAACAATGGAAAGAGCTTCTCTTAAAACTCTATCTACCACAAAAGGTATGGATTCTTCTTGGAGCAATACGCTTTCAGGTGGCGATTCTACAGCTTATTCAAAAATGGTTGGATATGCTCAAAGCTATACACAAACAGAACAAGGTATTCAATCTGTCAGTACTAATAATATTGACAATACACTTAATGTGGTTGCAAGAGATCTTGCTGCAGGAGATAATAAAGACTTTAGCAGCCTTAATACAGCTCAACAAAATGAATACTTTGCAAAAGCAGGTAATTATGTATCCGATATGATTAAAAATGATCCTGCGCAACTTGCACAGTATAATAGTCAATATGGCGCTCAAAGCATTGTTAGTCCAAATAATACTACTATGCCACACGCTGCAGGTATGAATTTTAAAACCATTGATGGATCAGAAAGAAGTGTTTTAACTCAATCTAATTTAAATCAAGATCAAGTAAATCAAAGTAGTAAAAGAACAAGCAACACTACAACAATGCCAGATAATCAAGAAGTTAAAGGTGTAGCAGTCAAATCTAATTTAAACAATGAAGTTGGAGAAAAAATTAAAAAAGCCAATCATCTAATAGATGGAAAAACAGGAGATCCTGCTATACACTAAGATTAATTGAGATTAATTTCTCAATTAATCTTCATTAGAATATAAATTGTTATAAAAAGGATTAGACAGCGAAAGGGTTGAATATTTTGATATTCCGCTTTGTTTGAAATGTGTATCATAACAGTTATCTCTTTTAGGATAAGTTTTTTTGAACGGTTTATTTGTGGCGTTTATTAAAAGTAATACTAAAAATAAACACACTAAACTAATTATAAAACTTAAAATTATATGTTTAATGCCTATATTATAAATATTTATTAATAAACAGCTTAATAATATCAAAGCAAACATTACTGCTACTCCTAATCCTATTGCTATTTTATTTATTAATTTCATTTTTGGTGATTTCATATTTACTGCTTTATCCATCTTTATTCCTTTCAATTATAACTTATTCATATTTTTAATAAAATTATACCATATTTTAATAAATTTTGCAAGTATTTTTGCTATAAAATGCCTATTTTTTAGTGGTTTGAAACGGATTTCTTTTTTTTATTTAACTTGGGAAAAGTCACCAAAATCTTCATCGATTTAATTGTATTTTCACGCTACTTTGTTCACATTGCTTTTAAGCATTAAACAATCAGAAGCCACGCACTTCCGATCATTTATTTTTGTAAAGTTTAAAAGTTTTTTTGTTTGTATTAAGCTAAGACTAAGCGTGGATCTTATAAAATAGTTGTAAGAAAGTTATTTTAAAAGATAGTCGATTAAATCGATTATCTTATTTACTGTCTCCAAAAAGAGAATCGTAAATTCGATTATTTCTCTAATCATAGCTACCCCCTTTCTAAACAATCGGAAGATTAGCCTTATTAGTACTTAAATACAAGCTATATTATAGCAAATTTCATTAAAAAAGCCAAGTTTTTTTGCTATAAAATACCTATTTTTTAGTGGTTTTAACGAGGTTCTTTTTTTTATTTAACTTGGGAAAAGTCACCAAAATCTTCATCGATTTAATTGTATTTTCACGCTACTTTGTTCACATTGCTTTTAAGCATAGCTTCTATACTTAAATGACAGTCTAATTTTTCCCATTCGATGCCTGTATTATCACAGATAAAATGCCATTTTTCTAAATCTTCTGAATTTGCATTTTCAAGTTCTTTATACCATTTTAAAGGAGTTTGGATTATGCGTTCATCCTCTAATAAAACAATAAGATAATCTTTATCGAATTTTACATTCTTTGCCTTAACTAAAGTATTCATTCCATCTCCTTTCAAATTCGAGTCTGTGTTTTTTAACAGTTTCAAGAATAAAAGACAAATCTTTATTTTTAAAATTGCTAAATTGAACTTGTAAATTTTCTAAATTAATTTTCGCAAATTCATTACCTTTCATAATATGAATATGCTTTGGTTCATGTTCGTTTGAATAAAAGAAAAACTTAAAGCCATTGATTTTTAAAAGAGTGGGCATAATTTTCCTTACTTTATTCATATTTTTAATAATTATACTATATTTTCGTGAATTTTGTTAAGTATTTTTGCTGTAAAATACCTATTTTTAGGCTTTTAATAGGATTTTTTTTATTTGACTTGGGAAAATGAATGTAAATTAGTAGCTTTATACACACTCTAACAAAGGCAAGGGGCTTTTCTGTCCTGCGGTTTTGCTAAAAATACTTCCATTTTAAACTTAAAAAACCTAAAGTTTAGATATAATCTCACAAAACGCTTACTATGTCGTTTCATAGTTAAGCCTTTGTTGTAATTTTCCGCTAGAGTTGCAGCTCTAAAGCGGATTTTTATGAAGGAAAGATTTAAAATGAGAAATTTAACTTTAGAAGAAAATATATTTTTAGCAAAAAGAAACCTTGTAGATATTATTTGGAAATCCGCGAATTTAGAAGGTGTAAATGTTACTTTTCCTGAAACTCAAATGATTATAGATGGCTTTAGTGTTCCTGATAAAACAATACAAGATTTAACAATAATTTTAAATCTCAAAAGAGCTTGGAATTATTTGTTTGATACCATTAATGAAAAAGTTAGTTTGAGTTTGATACAGGACTTTAATAGGATTGTAGACAGAGATTTGGTTCATAAATCAGGATTTTTAAGAACAGCTGATGTTAAAATAAGTGGAACAAATTTTAAACCAAAATTACCTATTGATTATGAGGTTAGTGAAAATATAGAAACAATTTTAAAAAATGAAAATAAAAAAGAAGTAGCATTGGATTTGATGTTATATCTTATGAGAAGTCAATTATTTTTTGATGGAAATAAAAGAACTTCAATGCTAATTGCTAATAAAATTTTAATTGAAAATGGATTCGGTATTTTGGCAATTGCTAAGAATGATATGAATGAGTTTTTTGCCCATCTTGTTAAATTCTATGAAACAAACAATAATTATGAAATAAAACAATTTTGTAAAGAAAATTGTATTGAAACAATGGTTTTTCATAATGATGAAGAAAAAAACAAATTATAGGAAAGAATTGAGATAACACTCAAATTTTCATATAAAACATTAAAACTTATTCATTCAAAAATACTATAATTAAAGCGTATTAAGCATGGCTACTCTTTCGGTTATAAGAAGGAGACATGATGAGTAGTCATTGATTTTTTAGTTCTTGTCTTAGAATTAATTAACGAGATAATCAAGCTCGTTGATTATCTCACTTAAAAAACCGTTGAAAATTCTATAAAAACCAAATTTAGTCTAAGCTTAATACAATTGTAACAAAAAACACTTAACCGAAAGAGGCGTGGCTTTCGGCTATTTGTTCTTGCAAAGTCTTTATCGTTAATATGTTCTATTATAAAACTTCTATAAAAATTTCTTTACTTTTTAGTTCCTCATAAAAATTTTTTCTTTTATTGGGGTCGTTTGTAGTTACAATGGTAAATCCTGCTTGTTGAATTTTCATGAGAATTTCTTTTGAAATATTCATACTATGGAATAATTTTTTAAAATGTTCAGGTGTCATTACTGCTGCTCTAATATAATGAAAAAATGGATTACCATTTTCTTTATTTTTATTATATTGCATAGTATTATTAAACACTATGTCACTGCTGTAACTAATGTTTTGGAAATTATCTTCTTTGATACGCTTTCTCATCTCATTATAAAATGAAGTTAATTTGTTATTCTCATCTTTAATAAGATTAAGTATAGGATCTGGAATTTTATCTAAATATTGATTTTTTTCATCGAAATTATCCACATTAAAAGAAGTAATATAGTAAGATTTATCCATTGCTAATATTATAGAAGTTGAAGGATAATTTTTATCATAACCATCAAAATATAAATTCACATTTACATCGTGATATTGATAACGAAGTTTAATACAGTTTCCGACTTTTTTATATTTAGCATTATTGTACTTCTCTAATAAAATACCTAAAATAATAGTATCACTCATTTGCACTCCTTTAAAACGAAAATCTAAATATTATGCTATTATACAATCAACATTTTAGAGCAATATTAAATATAAACTAAATTGACAATTTTTTAATTGTATGATATAATTTAAAATCATTATAAGGGCGGATCGAGATCGCCCATCTTAAATACTATTTTAAGTAGCTATTCAAATCTTTTTCAAAACTCTCTATTAAATCACTTAAAAAAGCATTGATTTTATTTGGCATAACGCCTATAAAGGTATTATGTGATTTTGTGGTGATTCTAGGAGCTAAAGCCTTTTGATTTGTTATTTTTGTTTGGCTCTGTTAAAATAAAGTATTGATTTTATAATTTATCTTTTATATAATCTTTGAGAATTATTAATACAAAGGATACTATTTGCTAAGTCAAACAACCAAATTAGACATTATCAAACAGCTTTTTGATAGCTTGTCTGATAAAGAAAAAGAAAATTTTTTAAACAGTTTAACTGAGCCTAAAGCAAATAATAAAATCATAGATAAATATAAAGCTACTCATTGCCCTTATTGTAATAGTGATAAATTTGTAAAAAATGGTAAAGCAAAAACTCATCAAAGATATATATGTAAAACTTGTAATAAAACTTTTACAGACACAAATAAAACCATTCTATTTAATACAAAAAAAGATATAGGTATTTGGTATAAATACATAGATTGTCTAGTAAATAAATATCCACTAAGAAAAACAGCTAAAATCTGTGGCATATCATTACCTACGGCTTTTGTTTGGCGACATAAGATTTTAGATACACTGCAAACTATGATGAATGAAACTACATTAAATGGAGTTGTTGAAGCTGATGAAACATTTTTAACGCTTTCATATAAAGGCAATCATAAAAATTTTAAGCTACCACGCAAGGCTAAGAAAAGAGGCACAAGTGCAACTTTGCGTGGATTATCTAAAGAGCAAGTTTGTATATCTTGTGCTATAAATCATAATGGATTGTCTATTTCTAAAGTATCAAATTTAGGCAAACCAAAATTAGTAAATTTATTAAATGTATTAGCTAATAAAATAGCTAAAAATAGTATTTTTGTAACAGATAGTTTTGAGCCTATTTAAAAGTAGCGTCCGATTTAGATTTAAACCATATAAGAATACCACGTAATAAATACACTTGTGGGAGTTTTAATATTCAAACTATTAATAATTATCATAGCAAACTAAAAGCTATGATAGTTTATAATTTTAAAGGTGTATCAACTAAATACCTAAATAACTATCTTGTGTATCATAATTTTGTAAATTATGCTAAAAACACACTGGATAATAAAATTAGTATTTTGTTTAATTATATACAAAAAACTGAATGCTTTACAAGGTCTTTTAATATGTCAAATAGACCAAGTGTGCCGTTATTGGTGTCCTAATAAAGAATATATAAACAATTTTGGAAAAGGAAAAATATATATGCAAAACAGTAAACCTATAGGAAAAAGTGACGACTCAAGTAAAGAGTTTATTATACGCTGTTTAGGTGGCGATAAAACTTACGGTTTTGATATAGATAGCGTGTATGTATATCAAAATAGTATCAATAGTAAATATTACATTTTTGAATACTTAAAATGTGACAGCATTTATGTTATGCCACATACATCTGACCCAAACAAATATCCCTACAACTGGAAAAAATTCCATTCTTTATTTCAACTTACAAAAAAACTAGGCGGAACTTTAATTTTGGTTAATTATAGCAATGGCTATGATTCTCAAATGAAAGAACTTCCAAATAAAGAAATTTACGAAAATCAGGTTAAAATGTTGTTTGTAGAAGATATTGACTATAATGCAATAAAACAATATGAATTGAGCTATCCGAAACCAAAATATTTAAACTATTTAAAATATTCAGACGTAAAATTTCTAACGCTTGATGAATTTTCAAACATATTAAGACAAATAAATAGTAATTGTGGAAATATCAAAATAAATTTAGATAGGCTAATTAATGAGTAGTTTTATAAGTAGCCCCATTCTTTATATGGGAAATAAAAATCGTTTAATTCGTCGTGGTTTAATAAATCTGTTTCCGAAAAATATTAATCATTTTATAGACGCCTTTGCTGGAAGTGCAACTGTATCGATGAATACTCAAGCAAAAAAATATATAATAAATGATATTGACGAAACTTTGCATTTATATTATCAAATGTTTGCAAAAAACAATGAAAAAACGATAATAAAACATATAGAAAAAAGAATTGAAGAGTTTGGGTTGCCAACTAAAACAACCATTAGATGTTTTAGTGATAAAAACGAAGTTGAAATTTATAAAAAAGCATATCACAAATTTAGAGATTTTTATAATAAAAACAAAAATTCATTAGACCTTTACACACTTATGTTTTTTGCTTTTTCACAACAATTTAGAGTTAGCAAAAAAGGAGACTTTAATATGCCATTCGGAAATAACTGTTTTTCTCTTAAAAATAAAAAGGCTATAAATTTTGGTTGTGAGTTTTTTTCTAAAAATAATATTTCAATATACAAAAGAGATTTTCAAGACTTAATTTTTAACGAAACATTAAATAAGGATGATTTTGTATATCTTGATTCGCCTTATTCAATAACTACTGCTACATATAATGAAAGTTACAAGTGGGGCTTTAATGATGATAATAGATTATTTATGGTTTGTAAGGAATTAGATAAAAGTAATATAAAGTTTGGAATGAGTAATGTGATTATAAATAAAGGCTTAGAAAACAAAAACTTAATTGATTTTTGTTCTAAGAATGATTTTAAGGTATATAGTCCTAATAATTTTCAATATCATGCTTGTGGTAAGGAAAACAACAAACAACAAGAAGTATATATTTGCAATTATGAAGTAAAAAATAATAATCATAGCTTTAATTTATTAAATTAATTTAAATTTTAATAATCCAAATGCCTTTAATTACATTGATACTTTTACACTTCGTTAACTCCTTACAAAATCTCTTTTTGTGTGATATTTAATACTATAAATTATATTACCAATATTTATAAATCAATACTTTATTTTAACATAGCCTTGGATT
The DNA here is from genome assembly GCF_004379075.1 of Campylobacter sp. US25a. Classification (NCBI taxonomy): domain Bacteria; kingdom Pseudomonadati; phylum Campylobacterota; class Epsilonproteobacteria; order Campylobacterales; family Campylobacteraceae; genus Campylobacter; species Campylobacter sp. US25a. The sequence goes on along the minus strand of NZ_RYYM01000022.1, from coordinate 527 downwards.
AATATTCTTAAATCATATCAAATTTTTACAAAAAATATTATTATTCACACTTGTAAGTACTTTTTTCAAGCTTTCTTTCCATTTCTTTTTTTGGAAATAAAATTACATGGTAAAATGACTTATCTCAAAAGCCTATTTTACCAATGTTTTTTCTTTCAAATAGTGTTTTTAACCCATTCTGATTCAACTATTGAAAGAACTCTTGCAGTTTTGTAAATATTGTCTTGCGGATTTAGTATAGTTCTCACGGCGTAATACTGTTCGTTTTTAACTTCCTCTTTTTCAACTACAACTATCGTATCAACTGATTCTTCTTGAAGTTTCAAAGGAATGTATAAAACTACTCTTTGCTTATAAGCTGCAGGAATAATCATCTTTTGAAGATTATAATTATCTTTGATAATTTTCAATTCACCATTAATAATGTGTCCTATGAACCTATCATTTAGTTTTTTCACAATTTCAGGTAATCGCTCTTTTCTCTCAAAAAGATGCAAATGATTTACCCTAAAATCCAATTTACTATC
>NZ_RYYM01000021.1:0-8657 GCF_004379075.1 Campylobacter sp. US25a | reverse complement strand
TTTCTTTTGTGTTGAGTGTTCGCAAAATTTCCATAAGATAACCAAACATAACAATCATAAATATAAGGCTTATTATAGTATTTATAAAAAAGCAGAAATTGATGACGGGTTTGAGTGTTTCAAGTATAATGATGTAAACTAGGACAGGGAAGCATTTAAATAGAAAAGTAATGCTTTTATGATTGTAAATAATATTTATGCCAAAGCTTCAATAGTCAAGAAAGGACTAAAGCATACTTTAGCTATGAAATTAACCGCCAAAGGAACAAACCTTGCAGTCATACAAAAAAATTAAAGCATGCAAATCTAAATACAACAACTATACACAAAAGCTGATTATAATTATTTTTATGTCAAAAATCCTATAAAATATATTTCTTTTACTTTTTATTGCTCATCTTTTCTAATAAATTTTCTAAAATAAGTTAGTCTTCACGCCGATTTTTCATCCTGGTTGATTGTATTAAAGTGAGTAAAATTTAATTATTTCAACTAAGTCTATTTTTGTTTAAAATATTGCGCATATTCAAAGGGTCTTTCTTTCAGTTTAAAATAAAATTTATTATGAAATTGGGTTGTAGTATTTAAAGTTTTTTGAAGAGCTCCTAAAGAATATTCTAAAGCCCCATTATATATTATCTCTTCTTTTTGTAAATAACCCACAGCATATTCCAAAGGAGAGATATTTGAGAAAAATAATTCAATAAGATTAAAATTTAAATGATTATTTGCTTCTACATAAAAAGAATGATTTCCATGTATTTTGTAGGTAGCTAAATTAAAAAATAAATTATTTTTATCTTGATATAAACCTATATCATAAGCAATGATAAATTTTCTCAAACTCCATACAAGATAAGAATAAAATAAATCATCGCTAAAATCTACTACTTCATAGTCATTTTTTTGCACCATTTCATCTAGCATTGAAATTAGTTCAAATTTATTTAAATTTTTATTTTCGATATAGTAAAGTTTAATACCATGAACTTGATTAATTTCATTAATATAAGAAGTTAAAAATTCAATATTATCTTTATAAAGTTTTAAGAAATATTTTTTTAATTCTAAATTATCTATAATTTTATAGGGGTTATTTTTGAAGAAAAGTTCTTTAAGTCCTTCAAAGCAATTCTCACCAATATTAAAAGCTTTAAAAATGATATTTTTTTCTTTGATTATAATTTTACCTAAATAAATGCTTGTTTCAAATTTGAAATTTCTCTTAAGATTATATTCTTTTTTTAAGAATTCTTCATCAAGTCCTTTTATACTCATATCACTTTGCAAGCCCAAGTAAATAGTTTTATCTTCTCTTATATTGGAGATATAATCTTTAAGCGGTATTTTTATAGTTTTCATTATTTTCCTTGATTATAAACTTCTACCTATGAGGGTTTCTACATATCTTGGATCTCTTTCATTGGGCTGAATTTCATAGGCATCTTGTATAGCACCTATATTGCAACCTACTAAATAATTCTCACTAGGATCGCAAATTCTACTAAATTTATCAAAAATAATTTTCTCATTGATATAAGCTTTTTCAGAATAAAAAACATATCTGCCTAGAGCATCCATATTGTGATTATAATATTTTTCTATATAAAAATGCCTACATTCGTGAAAAACCGTTTTTGCAAATTCTTTAAAATAAGCTTTTAAAATGTATTGATTTAATCTGACCTTATTTTCTTCATAAGCTCCAAATGATAAAGATCCGCTAGGCTTTTGGCTATAAAAGACTACATTTTCTAAAGGTAAATTAAATTCTTTACAAAGAGTTTGAGTTAAAGCTTTTAGAAAATCTTTACATTCTTTAAGATCTCTGTTTTTGTTATTTAAAAGCTCTGTGTGGAATTGTTTAAAACTTTTACCATTCTTATACTCTAAAGGTAAAATTTTATTAATTATGGTGCTAATATATTTGCCATCTCTATCTTGAAGATAATTTCCTTTATCTTTTTCTGATATACTTGTTAAAAATTCCTTATTGATTAAATCAAATCTATAGTATATATAAGCGATTTTTCCGGCAAATTGAGGATAGGTTCTGAGATAGGTAAAAAAGTCTCTTTTTTCTTGATTTTTTAAATTTGCCCTTAAAAACCAATTTACCTCTTCAACACTATCGATTGATTTTTGTCGGTTAAGATTATATACATTAAGGGCTTTTAGCTCCTCTCTTGTAAATAATTCTTTCACCCTATCATCTCTACCAGAGCCAACTTTAAAACTCATATCTATGATTTTATAAGCATCATTTAAATTAGGAAGTCTTTTAAATTTATTTTTATCTTCATAAGCAAAAACTAAAGCATAATATTTATCAAATTCTTCTTCATTAGCCCTTGTTAGAGGTAAACTAAAGCCTATTTTTTCAAATTCTTCATCTTTTTCCTCATCATCCATTTCCCAGCATTCATGAAAATATTTACTTTCGTCTTTTAAAAACTTTATATCTTTAAATTCTAAATGCTCTTTACCTTCTAAAATTCTTTGAAGTCTTGCTTCATTTTGAATTTGAGCTAAAGCCCAAACGATATTTACATCATCTTCTAAACCATCAACTTCGCATTCTACATAAGTCCCTGGTGCAAAATTTGCCTTTTCATCGATAATAATCCTTACACTTTTTTCAGCACTTACCACATCTTCATCTTCATCGAGTTCCCATTCTATTTCTTTTATGAAATTTACTTTAGATTTCTCTTGCTTAGGATACTCTACTCTTAAAGAAACAATTCCTTCCTTCTCATCTTGTATAAACTTAGCTTGCTTACTTAAATCCTCTAATAACTGTGCTTGTGCCATACCTATGCTACCACTACTGCCAAACTCTCCCTTTTCATTGATGCTATAAAGATATAGATTATCTTTTATTATGCTTTGCTCTTTTTTATCTTTTTTGCTTGTTTTGTTTTCTTTTTCATTACTTTCTTTTATTTTTACTTCTTTAAAAGTTTTAGAACATTCTTTATTGGTATATAATCTTACACAACATTTTCCCCAAGTTTTTCCTATTTCAAAGGGATAATCTTTTAAAAAGTTAGGCTTAGTATCTTTAGCTATTTCATTAATCTTTAAATAATACTCCCCTTCAGGTAAAGTGCCAAATCTATCTTGAATGCTTTCATCATCATAGTAAAAATAAGCCTTTCCACTTTTGCTTTTATCTTTTTCATCTTGGTAAAAATAATGTGCAATTTGCTTTTTACTTCTTTTTTGATTGTCTGCCTTAGCAGTGCCACTTCTTGCCATGTAAGAATTAATCAATTCATTTCCTTTATAATGATAGAGATTAAATCCATCATAAACTAAATGATCTTTAGCTTTAAATTTAAGCATAAGTCCAACTTTGTGATGGGTATAATTATTAAATATTCTTTTAGCATTTTGTAGAGGAGTAGGAAAATAAGCTTCACTTTCATCAAGCTTTACTTTAAAGCTATAACAATCACTAAAATACTTTTCTTTATCAAATCTTATTTTACCCTTTTCATCACTGCGTCTTTTTAGATTAACTACTCTTAAAGCTTCATCATGTTTAAAACCTTTGATAATGATTTTAGCATTAGCAATGGGTTTATTGTGTTCATCTTTTAAATATAAAGTGATAAAGCAAGGTTCTTTAGCACTGGATGAGGATTCATTTAAGGGTTCTTTTGAAAGTTTATTAAAACTTGCATTGTTGTAGGCAATTGCTTTTTTAAATTCTTTAGGTTTTAATTTGATATTTAAACTTTCTTCTAGTAAAGAATAATTTTTAATCCTTGCATTATGATTGTTATATTTTATATTCAAATCCCCTAGAGAATTTAAATCCTCTTTATCGTATTTAAAATGATAAAGCAAATTTTCTTCTTTTTCTTCAAATAAAAACTCATTATTTTCTTTTGCACCTAAAAGAAGTTTTTCGTAAAAAAACACTCTTGTATTAAATTCTTTAAATTTAATATTATATTCTTTTTCTATTCTTTTAATGTCAAGCAAAGAATCATTTTTAATAAATACATCACAATGATTATCATAAATATGGATTAAATTTGACATCGATGAAGCATTATTTAAAAAGATAATTCTTTTATTTTTGTCTTTATTTTCTAAGATGAAATGGTTTAGGTTTTTAGAATGAGATGTTGGTTTGTATTCTTGAAAATCCTCTTGGTTTTGTTCTAATATATTCTTATTTTGAATTTGATTAAAGCTCATAATGTTCTTATAAAGTTCTTTTCTTGCATTTAAGTAAGTATCTGTGATTTTATCTTTGTGTAGCAAGAATATAATATAAAAGCTAGAATTGTAAGGAAATTTTTCTTCTATATATGGTATGCTTAATAAAGCTTGATTGTTTTGATTAAGACTCGTAAAGCTTTCACAAAAATACAAAGCTTTTAATAGATAAAATTCTGAGTTGATATGGATATTATCTATTGTATCTTTTGGACTTAATATTTTGTAATTATTTTGCAACTCATTGATTCTTTTAACAATATCTTTACCATCAAGTATAGGAGCTTTTTTAAAGTCATAAAAAGGATAATAATAATGCTTTAAATCTTCTAAAATTTTGCCATTATAATACAACTGAATTCTTTGCATATTTTTAATTTGTGTTTGATGACAATGTGCTAAATTATAATAATATTTTTCTTCAGAACTTAAATGAGTTTCATACTCTCTTATAAAATCAATAAAAGAAATACCACTATCTTTTAACCAATCTTCTATTTTAGAATTAATCCACCAAAGAATTATCATACCAGTGCCAACAATACTAATGGCTGCTAAAACAGCTAATAAGGTGCTTGTAATTGCTATCGCACTATAAGTTGTAATAGCTGCTGTGCTTATTATCGGTATTCCTATTTTAAAAATTTGCGAAGCAATAATTTCAGAACCAATTTTTACAGAAACTTTTAAACCATCTTTTGTTTTTTGATATTCTATTAAAGCATCAATTCCACTAAGGGTATTATCTGCTCTTTTTATGATGATTTTAAAAGGGAGTAGGTAGGGTTCGAGGTCTTTTTTAAATTGTTTTGCTGTATCTAACATGTTGTTTAAATAGCCGATTGTTTCTTTCTTGTCTTGAATTTCATTTTGATGCATAAAATTTTCTGTTTTATTTACATCTTCCACTTCTTTAAGTAGTTTTTCTCCTATTTCATCTACACCTGCATCTTTTAAAAGAATTTGCAATTCTTTTTCTGTTTCGTTTAAGGTTTTATTTTGAGTGTTAAGTTCTATCTCATTCATTTGTACATTCTTTTAGTTTAGATTGTAGGGTATTAAGATTTGTCAATGTCTTCTTGTTGAAGTTTTCTAAAATTTTATTAATATTTTCTTTTAGCTTCTCTTTAGCTTGATTATCTAAAAAAAAATCTTTACGAATTCTTCTTGTAACATTATCTGTAATTTTATTTAGTTTTCTCATTGTATTTAAAATTATTGCAGTTTTAGAATTATCAAATTTACATGTGAATTTTTTAGAAAGATCTCCAATATAAATATGGGAAAATCCCCAGTTGTTTCCAATTAAAGAAGATGTATAATAAACAATATGTGAAAAATCATGACTTTTGATTTTATTTTGCAAAAAATCCTCTTCTAAACGAGTATTTAGAAAAAATAAAAAATCTTCAAGTGCATCAAATCTTTCCTTGTCAAATAAAAAATAAGTTTTATGATTTGTGATATTTCTTTCATTGTATAAAAGATAGGATATAATATCGTTATTTAAATTTAAAACAATTCGACTAGCTTTTCTTGAAAGTTCCTCATCTTCATCTAGGAATGAATAAATAGTTAAAGTTCTTATATCTTCAATACTAGCTTGTATCATCTTAAGATTTTTAATAATCATTTGTGTAACTTTTTCTTGATTATAGTTTTCTTTGCTTAAATTCTTAGCATATTCTAATTCTTCCTTACCTTCGTTTTCACTCCATTTGATTAAAGCACTAAGATTTTCTCTTGCTTTGCTTTCATTATCTTCTTTAAACTTTAGAGCTTCATGGATAAACTCATAAACACTACTAACAACTGCAATAAAAACTAATACAATAAAAACTATAATAGAAATTTTTTTTGATATTTTAAGCAATTTTTTTACCTTTAAAGTTAGTATTATTTATTATAGCATTATTAGATACAATCTTAAAATCTTCTTTTATATCATTTATAATGGTATTGCTTTGTTTTGTATTGTTTTCTTGATTTGAATTTTCATCTTGATTTAAATTTTTATTTATTTCTTTGTTTTTATTTTTATTTATTGTTTCATCTTTACTATTTATTTCTTTATTTACAATCAAAGAATTAATATAAGTTTGATAAGCATTTTCTAAATCTTCAAAACCAAGTTTTTTAAATTCATCAATACTTTTATAAAGTTCTTTTCTTGCTTGTAAATAAGTATCATTTAGTTTGTTTTTATGAGAGATAAAGATAGTATAAAAACTAGAGTTAAATTCTAATTCTTTTATTGTGTTTTCATCAAATAAAGCTTGCTTATCTTTATCATATAAAACATAATCTTCACAAAAATATAAAGCTTTTAATAGATAGGGTTTTGAATCGATGTTGATGTTGTTGATATTTTCTAAAGATAGTTTTTGTATATAGGCTATTTTTAAATTATTGATTGCTTGTATAGATACAAGCTTATAATTATTATATTCTTGACTAAAATAATTAAGATTTTCTAAAAATATTTTATACTCATTGATATATTCTTTTTCATTTTGTATATTATTTAAATGCTTAAGACTTTGATTGAAAATATTATTATTATAAAAATTACAAGAAAAACTATCAAAATTAAATTCTTTTAACAAATTACTATTTTTATTATCTATAGAACATAAAGGAGTAAAGGAATTTTGTATGTTTTTGTAGTAGGGGTAGAGAGAGTGGGCGGTGGATGTTGCTTTTCCTCCTAGAGAAGTTATGTTTATTATGAATAGTTTTTTTGTTTTGGTTATTTTTTTAATTGTTGTAAAAATTCCTGATGGTGCTAAATAATACAAAGGCCTTTCATTGACATCTTTTATTAAATATTCTAGTATAATATTTCTAGAAGTTTCATTTTTAATAATATCTTTTAAAAAGTCTAATTCTTCTAGTGTCTGCCTTTTATGAAAATCATCTAAAATAACACTTTTTTCTTGCCAATCTCTAAAACCTGAAATTCTAGCTAAAAAATCTCCAAAATCATAAAGTCCTATATAACAATCTACAATACCATCTTTAATATCCTTAAGATGTTCCATTAATCCTTTATTTGTCATTTTCTAGCCTTTTTAATTTGCAAAGAAGAAGTAAAATAATATTTATTAGTTTTCTACTAAAAAGAATGATTATTGATAAATAACATATCATTTCAAATAATCCATATTTTGAAAAATATCTACCTAAATATATGAAATTTAAAAATACAATTGGTGGAAAGAGTAATAAGTTTTCACAAAAAATACTATACACCCAATCTATAACTTTACTAGAAACTCCATATTTACTTTTGCAATTTTTACATTTTATTTCTAATTTGCCTGAGAATATATTCCAAATATTTTGCAATTTATTGATTTTTCCTTTACAAACTTCACATTCTTTATAAAGCGACATTTATCTTATCCCTTTACCATTTTCTACAATTTCTTGCCTTTTTCTTAAAGCTTCTTTTATATTTTCTTTAATATTAATAGTGGTATTGTTTTCATTTACATTCATCTAAAGCCTTTTGAATTTTATTTATTGTATCTTCTAGAAAAGGTGATATATCTTTACGATAATTTCTCAAATTTTCTTTTAATGTTTTGTCAAAAAGTTTTGAGCCATCTGGATCTAAGTTAATAAATATAGTATAATTTCTCTTTATTTGATTAAACATTAAGTTTCTATTTTCAAAAGAGCACAATTGATTATTGCGAAGTAAAAAAGAGCTCGGAATTGATATTTTTAAATAAATTGCTGCATTTTTATATTCTGTTCCCTTATCCAAATAACCTACACCCTCTAAGTAATCATAAAATTCTTCGTAATGTTTTATAAATTTAAATTCTTCTTCAAAAATTTGTCTTTTTAAATCTCTAGTTGATGCTCTTAAGTTTAGATATTTTTGTTTTTCATTTGAGTTTAAATCACTTATGAAATTAAGATAGCGAAAAAAAATTTGTTCACCACCAACTAAAAAGTAAAATGTATTAGCGTAATTTTGAAGAGAAGCTTGGTAATATTTATCTTCAAATCCAAATAATTTAGCTACCTTAAAATCAAAAATAGCCTTTTGCATTTTTTCATTTAAATCTTTAAAATCTTCTAGTTTAGGTTGATGGTCATCTATAATTTTAATCATGTCTTTAGGACTTGGGTTTAAAGTTATTTTTTCAAAATTTCTAAATTCTTGTTCTTTTTCAAAGCGATGATTTGTTTCCCAATAAATCGTATATAAAGGAGAATAAAGTAATCTTGCAAGCACAGCAAGTATTATGATAAATATAATACAAGGTATATAAAATTTTTTAAGTTTGTAGAAGGGTTTATTCATTGTTTATCCTTTATTACTCTGCTTTAAGTTCTCCACCTCTAACCACAAGTCCATTAGAGTCTATAGTTACTTCAACTCCACCTGCTTTAATGATAACACAATCAGG
>NZ_RYYM01000020.1:0-9476 GCF_004379075.1 Campylobacter sp. US25a | reverse complement strand
CATCTTTTTGCCTTTCCAAATAAAATTTTAGAATGCCTTGAAAAAGAAAAAGTAAGCACTATATTTTGGGTACCTTCGGTGCTGATTTATTTTGCAAATACTGAAGCTTTGAATAATTTTAGTTTAAACACCTTAAAAAAGATACTTTTTTGTGGTGAAATCATGCCTAATAAGCAGCTAAATATTTGGTGTAAACACTTACCCAATGCTTTATTTGCGAACCTTTATGGCCCAACAGAAATCACTGATGTATGTTCTTTTTATATTATCAATCGCACTTTTAAAGATGAAGAACTTCTACCTATAGGTAAAGCATGTAAAAACACAGAACTTTTAGTTTTTGATGAAAATATGAATTTTATAAGTCCTAAACAAATAGGTGTTAAAGGGGAACTTTTCGTGCGTGGAACTTCTTTATCTTTAGGGTATTATAATGACAAAGAAAAAAGCAAACAAGCTTTTATTCAAAATCCTTTGCATGATAATTATTTAGATTTACTCTATAAAACAGGAGATATTGTTTCTTATAATGAATTTGGCGAACTTTTATGCTATGGAAGAGCAGATAATCAGATCAAATATATGGGACATAGGATAGAACTTGGAGAAATAGAAAGTGTGATAAATTCTCATGTGAATATTAAAAACAGTGCTTGTATTTTTAAAGAAGATATTATTTGTTTTTATGAAAGCGAAAAAGAGATTAATTTTAAATCTTTTTTAAAAGACAAATTACCTTCTTATATGATCCCAAAAAATTTTATTAAAATTGACAAATTTAAACTCAATCAAAATGGTAAAATTGATAGGAAAGTTTTAAAAGAACTTGTTTAAATAAATATTTTATAATTTCAAGAAAACCAAAGGAGCAAAAATGCAAGAAATCAAACAATTTTTTATCAATATAGAAAGAACAGATATCAATGAGAGTATGGAAAATCTAGTAAGTGAAGATTTTATCGATAGTATCGATATCATGGCTTTGGTTGCTGAAATAGAAAAATTTTATAAAAAACCCTTAAAAGCAGAATTTATCACACCTGAAAATTTTGAAAGCTTTGAAAATATCAAAAAAATGCTTGAAACTGCAATGAAAGACTAATCTTTCCTTGCAAGTTTAAGCTGTTCTTTTAAAGAACTGATGATTTCATTTTTAGAAACAATAATTTGTGCTATAAAATCCGCCGCATCATCCCAATCTTTACTTAGTGTGTGAGTTAAAGTATAATTTTGTTCGTATTCTTCCCAATTTATAGGAGCAAAAAGAGAATTTTTATGCGGGAAATATTTGTTTTTTACCCATTCAAGCGAAGAAGCAAAATAATCCACATAAGCCTTAGCAATATCTTTTTGCACTGCAAATTTTAATCTTTTTTCTTTACTGCCTTCAAATTTTCTTCTTGCCATAAAAAGCAAAGAATTAAGATTATCCTGCTTTAAATCTTTTTGATTTAATCTTGACATAAGCTCCATTCCTAAAAGATTAAAACTTTCATTTTTGGTTTGTTTTAAAACAAAACTCTCATCCCATTCAAGTCCTAAATGATAAACAAAATCCTTGAGCAAAGTCCCTCCTACATAATCCTCCCTTAGAAGTCTTACTATCAAATTTTCTTCTCCAAATACCTCAGTATGAGTTTTACAAATCCACTCATAATCAAAAATATATTTTCTAGGATGATCTTGTGGGGCAAAATCAGCAGAATAATATCCCATATTGTTTTTATGATCTTGAGAACAATGTGAGTTTAAATAACCCAAAGTATCCCTAAAATATACAATAATATAAATTTGAGTAAAACCTAACTCTCTCATAATCTTTTCTAAAATTTCTACATGTTTTTTGGTAGAAAAATCCCAAACTATACCCTCAGCTGAAAAAATAAATTTTTTATCTTTATGCAAAGCACTTTCACTTTTAAAATTTTCTATAGTTCTAAAAAGTCTTTCATTTATGATATGACTTAAAACACTTTTCTCTTTTAAAATATTTTCCTTTTGAACCAACTCTAAAACCATATCCACCAAAGCCCAGTGTCTATTTGCCACTCTAAGACTTTTTGGATAAATATAACCTTTTTTCAAAAGCTTTTCTTCATTTTGCATTAAAAAACCTTGTTTTTCTTGATTTCCTGTATTGGTGGTTCCTATATGTAAATATGCTGTCATTTTATATATCCTTTGTCTTTATTTTAGTTTATTATCTCTAATTCAATTTTATCTCCCACATCTTTAAAAGTAAACACTTTATTTCCACAAGGATAAGAGATGGAATTTTCTTGCATAAAAGATTTTCTTCCTTGCAATTTTTCAAGCATTAAAGGAAGTTCTTTTCTAAATAAAGCTCTATCAGTCATTCTAAGCCCATGTTCTAAACTTTTTATAAATCTACCATCTACATCACTTTCATCTTTTATCAAATGTAAAGTGGCATCATATCCTAACTCTTGATAACACTTATAAAGCTCTATTTTGTTTTGCACTGGCGCACCTATATCTTGCAAACTATGATAACTCGAAAAAACGATATCACTATCAATATTTGCTTGAATTTTAAGATGATTTGAATTTAAAATTGCTCTGATTAAATAATTCTCATCCCCAAAATAATAAAAAGAATTTATATTCCTAGTCCAATATTTATACACAAAACAATAAAGCCTATGACCACTTTCTTCGAAATAAAATTCACATTGATTCATTTCTCTTCCTAAAATGCACGCCAAGAATGGTAAGCAAACACCCGAATTATCAATCACGCCATCCACATACCAAGGAGCTATTTTTGCTATGAGTAAAGATAGGTATCCTCCGTATGACCCCCCCCATAAATTTTTGGTAAATCTGCAAATTTTGGAAAGCGTTTAACTAAATCTTTTAAAGCATTGATATGATCAATAGCTGCCATAATGCCATAGTTTTGATAGTCTCCATTAGGTGGGACAAAATCGCAAAAAAGTTCTATTTTTTGGCTTTCATCAACCAAACCTGCTTGTTTCATTTCATTAACTTTTTGCTCTATAAGAGGAATAATTTGTTCAAAATTATCTTCATTAGCCAACAAATGCCCTAAATTAATATTTTTTAAAATACCGTTGATACGCTCTAAATCATCTTGATTAGGAATAAGCTTTGGATTATACTTTTGATCAATACTTTGTCTTGCACAAAAACAATGATAAAAAACATGCACCGCTACAACATCAAATTTTTTAGCAATATATTCTCTATCAAAGTCTAAAAAAGAAATATTTGCATTAGCTCCAAAACCACCCACTATAAAAACTATAGCTTTGATATCTTTTTCATTATCATAACTGATACGGTATTCAAGCTTGCTAGTTCTTTTAATACCTAGTTCTACATCATCACAAGAATCAATTTCAAAGGTTTGGTTTATAAGCATTATTCCCACCCTATTTGTATCATTTTATTGTATTTTAAAGACAATTATACTTAAATTTTAGTAAAATAAAACACAAAAAACAAGGCTTAGCTATGAAAAATCTTTGTATCATCCCTGCTCGTGGTGGATCAAAAAGAATTCCTAGAAAAAATATCATTGATTTTCTAGGAAAACCTTTAATCGCTTATAGCATAGAAAATGCTTTAAATTCGGGTATTTTTGATGAAATAGTGCTTTCAAGCGATGATGAAGAGATCATAGAAGTAGCCTTAAAATACGGTGCAAAAGCTCCATTTGTGCGTGATAAAAATTTAAGCGATGATTATGCTTCAAGCACTGCTGTAGTACAAAATGCCATAGAAATTTTACAAAGCCAAAATCAAATTTATGATCATGTCTGTTGTCTTTATGCTACTGCTCCATTAATTAGCAGTGAAATTTTAAAAAAAGCTTTTGAGAAATTTTTAGAAAATGAAAGCAAGTTTTTATTTGCCGCCACTGAATTTGAGTATCCTATACAAAGGGCTTTTCATCTAAATGAGAACAATCAAGTTTATATGTTTGATGAAAAACATTATAAAAGTCGCTCACAAGACTTAACAAAAGCTTATCATGATGCAGGGGCTTTTTATTTTGGTACAAGTAAAGCTTGGCTTGAAGAAGATTTTATGTTTAAACCTCATTCTAGTGTATTTGTATTGCCAAGAAATTTAGTTTGCGATATAGACACCATGCAAGATTTAGAATTTGCAAAAATACTTTATAAGGCAAATCATGAAAGTTCTTATTAGAAGTGATAGCTCCAGTCAAATAGGCTTTGGACACATTAAACGCGATCTAGTCTTAGCTAAACAATACGATGATGTAAGCTTTGCTTGTTTGCCTTTAGAAGGCTCTTTGATCGATGAAATTCCTTATCCTGTTTATGAGCTTAGTAGCGAAAGTATCTACGAGCTTATTAATCTCATCAAAGAAGAAAAATTTAAACTTCTTATCATTGATCACTATAACATCAGCGTAGATGATGAAAAACTGATCAAGCTTGAAACAGGGGCGAAAATTCTAAGCTTTGATGATGAAATAAAGCCTCATCATTGTGACATTTTACTTAATGTCAATGCCTATGCAAAAGCAAGTGATTATGAAGGTTTAGTACCTTTTAAATGTGAAGTAAGATGTGGTTTTTCTTATGCCCTAATCAGAGAAGAATTTTATCAAGAAGCCAAAGAAAATAGAGAAAAAAAATATGATTTTTTCATTTGCATGGGCGGAACAGATATCAAAAATCTTTCCATAAATATCGCTTCTAATCTACCTAGGAATAAAAAAATTGCTATCGCTACAAGCTCGTCAAATCCCAACCTTAAAAAGCTTGAAAAATTTATAAAAGATCATGAAAATATCAAACTTTTTATAGATGAAAATCTAGCAAAGCTTATGAATGAAAGCAATAAACTCATCATCAGTGCAAGCTCTTTGGTCAATGAAGCCTTACTTTTAAAAGCAAATTTTAAAGCCATCTGTGTTGCTAAAAATCAAGAAAAACTAGCCAATTGGCTAGCTCAAAAAGGCTATGAAGTGGAGTATAGGCATTGATAAAACTTAAAAATTTCACAGAACTTAATTCTCAAGAAATAAAGCTGATTTTTAAATGGCGTAATCACCCCGATATGAGTCAATTTATGAAAACAAAACATATCGATTTTGAAGAACATTTAAGATTTTTAAAAAATTTACATCAAGATTCTAGCAAAAAATATTTTTTAGTTTTTCAAGATGAGCAGATTATTGGTGTGATTGATTTTGTCAATATCACAACTAAATCTTGTGAATTTGGACTTTATGCAAAACCTAATTTAAAAGGCGTAGGACAAATTTTAATGAATGAAATCAAAAAATACGCCTTTGAAATTTTAAAGATAAAAACCCTAAAAGCTTGTGTTTTTAAAGATAATGAAAAGGCTTTAAAACTTTATAAGAATAATAATTTTATCATCACAAAAGAAGATGGAGATTTTTTTTATATTGTATTAGATAATCCTAACTGCAAAACCTTGCTTAGCTAATTCTTCTTTTATATCTTTAGGGGTGTACTTAGAAAAATGAAAAATATAAGCCCCAGCTAAAGCATCAGCACCCAAATTTAAAGCTTTAACTCCATCACTTGGATTGCTAAGTCCTCCATTGATAACAAGAGGAATTTTAAGTTTATTTTGAAAGATCTTTAAAAGCTCTAAATCATAACCCTTTGCTTTTCCCTCAAAATCCACAGAAGTTAAAAGAAGCTCTCCAGCACCTTTTTTTTCATATTCTAAAGCAAGTTCTAAAGGATTTTTTTCAAGTAAATTTCCCCTATCATAAACACAAAGTTGATCTCCTTTTCTTTTAACATCTATAGAACAAACTATACATTGAGAACCAAAACGATTTGCCACTTTACTTATAAAATCTTTATCTTCTAAGGCTTTAGAATTGATAGAAATTTTATCCGCACCTAAATTTAAAATCTTTTGTATATCTTCAAGAGTTTTTATCCCGCCGCCTATAGTTAAAGGCATAAAACATTCTTTAGCAAGATCCTCTATGCTTTCAAAGTCTATCTCACCACTTTTTGAAGCATCTATATCTAAGATAATAAGTTCATCAACATTGCGTGCATTATAAATTCTCATTGTTGAAGTTAAATGCCCTATAGTGCGAAAATCTTTAAATTCTATACTTTTAACAAGTTGAGAATTTTTTAATAACACACAAGGGATAATTCTAGTTTTTAACATTTAAAGCCTTATAAAATTTTCTAAAAGTTTTAAGCCTAAATTTTGACTTTTTTCAGGATGAAACTGCGTCGCAAAAATATGATCTTTTTGCAAAGATGCGACAAATTTATGCCCATATTGTGCTTTAGCACTCACAAACTCATCTTTACATTTCACATAAAAAGAATGCACAAAATAAAAATCACTCTTATCTTCTATGCCTTGATATAAAGGCTCTTGTTTTAAAATTTCAAGTTCATTCCAACCCATGTGTGGGATTTTTAAATTTAAATCCTCTTCAAATTTGACTACTTCACCTTCTATAAAACCAAGTCCTTCGCAAACTCCACCTTCATAGCCCCTTTCTAAAAAAAGCTGCATTCCCAAACAAATGCCTAAAATAGGTTTTTTTTGCACCAAAACTTGCTCTTTTAAAGCTTCTATAAAACCAAGTTCTTTTAAATTTTTCATCGCTTCTTTAAAAGATCCCACTCCAGGTAAAAGCAATTTATCTGCTTTTTGCAAATCTTTTGGATTTTTAGCTATAAAATTTGTAGCTCCTATTTTTTCAAAAGCCTTAGCAACAGAGTTTAAATTTCCCGCCTTGTAATCAATGAGCGCTATCATTTTAAAACACACTCATCTTTTCTTACCAAAGAACCATCATAATCTCTTAAAAATTTGCCATTTTCATCGCGTTTAAAGATTTTTTTATTGGTAAAAGAATCTACTATTTTTTGAAATTCTTCCTCACTAAAACCACTGAATTCAAGGTATTTTTTAATAGCCTTTTTAGGGGGCTTGCCATCGTATTTTTGCACCAAACGCACCCCTTCTTCACGGCTGATATAGCCTAAACGAATATCCAAACAAGCATTATCTGTTGCTCTACCAAAGCCGTATTTGCAGTATTTTAAATAATCATGCACATGATTAGAAAAACAATCTAAATTTTCAAAATTTTCATAAGTAGTCTCAACAGGATGATCTAGAGTTAAAAAACCATATTTTTTAGAAATTTCAAGAATTTTTTTATAGTCCCATTTAAAATAATACCCTAAAAATAGCCCCGTAACCCCTACTCTTTGAAGTTCTTCATCACTTGGATAAGTATATAAAAACAAATCTTTTTCAGTGATACCATTTACCCCAAGCATATCAGAAGCACGATTTCCTAAAAGTCCGCCAAATTCTTCAAGCCACTCTCTGCCTAAAATATTCTTATTTTTACTACTCGCAGGACCGCCATACTCTATCTGCGGACTTTCTCCCCAGATGATCAAAGGCACTCCAAAATTTACTGCTATGCGTGGAACAGAAGTAAAAATTCCCAAATGGTTTTGCCACTCATTATCCCCAGTTCTTATAAAAGCTTCACGGGCAAGTTTTTGATAAACTTTTGGATCACGCTTGATATGGATCAAATCCACGCCCAAATGATTTAAATTGTCTAAATTTTTGCGTCCTATTTTCGTAGGCACACTAGGCTCAAAACACACACATAAAGGATTGAGACCAAGTTCAAGCATTTTAACCACTTGAAAAGTAGAATCTTTTCCGCCACTTACTCCGATAACACAATCATAAACAGGATGTTTTTTGTATTTTTTTATAAGCTCAAAAAATTCTTTTTCTCTTTCTTGCCAATTAATATTTTGATTTTTAGCTTCTTGAGAACGACAAGCATCACAAACTCCCTCTGCATCAAAATGTAAATCAGGTTTTGTATCGGGCATCACACATTTTTTACAAAATTTCATATCAAATCACCTTCACTGAAATAAAAAACTTATAATTATTTTAAACAAATATCGACTGAAATAATTAATTATAAAGAAAACTATTTATATTTTTATAAAAATAACGATATAATCCATGAAAAATTATAACAAGATCAAAGAATTATAGAATGCAAATAGGAAATTTTAACACCGATAAAAAAGTTTTTATCATAGCAGAACTTAGTGCCAATCACACAGGAAGTCTTGAAATGGCACTTCAAAGTATAAAAGCTGCCAAAAAAGCAGGTGCTGATGCGATAAAAATCCAAACTTACACTCCAGATAGCCTCACACTAAATAGCGATAAAGAAGATTTCATCATCAAAGGAGGACTTTGGGACAAAAGAAAACTTTACGAGCTTTATCAAAGTGCAAAAACCCCTTATGAATGGCATTCTCAAATCTTTGAAACCGCACAAAATGAAGGCATACTTTGTTTTTCAAGTCCCTTTGCTAAAGAAGATGTAGAATTTCTTAAACGCTTTGATCCTATAGCCTATAAAATCGCTTCTTTTGAAGCCAATGATGAAAATTTCGTGCGTTTAATCGCCAAAGAAAAAAAACCTACTATCGTTTCAACAGGCATTGCTACAGAAGAAGAACTTTTTAAAATCTGTGAAATTTTTAAAAAAGAAAAAAATCCTGACTTGATCTTTTTAAAATGCACTTCAGCTTATCCTGCCGCCATAGAAGATATGAATTTAAAAGGTATAGTAAGTTTAAAAGAAAAATTTAATGTTGAAGTGGGATTAAGCGATCATAGTTTTGGCTCTTTAGCCCCTGTTATAGCAGTAGCACTTGGAGCTAGAGTGATAGAAAAACATTTTATGTTAGATAAAAATATAGAAAGTGAAGACAGTAAATTTAGTCTTGATTTTGATGAATTTAAAGCTATGGTAGATGCAGTAAGACAAGCTGAAAGTGCTTTAGGCGATGATAAGTTAGACTTAGATGAAAAAGCTCTTAAAAACCGTGTTTTTGCAAGAAGTTTATATGCAAGTAAGGATATCAAAAAAGGTGAAATTTTCAGCGAAGAAAATGTAAAATCCGTGCGTCCCTCTTTTGGGTTGCATCCTAAATTTTATCAAGAACTTTTAGGAAAAAAAGCTAGTAAAGATATAAAATTTGGCGATGCTTTAAAACAAGGAGATTTTAAATGACTTTTAATCCTACTCAAAAAGAACTCTTTAATAAAAATCTTAATGCTTTAAGCAATTTAATTCTTAAAGAAGAGTTAAAAAAAATTAAAGATACTAAATTTGAACTTGTTTTGGGTAAAGATAATCTAGATATTAATCTAAAAGATACAAGTGATAATACTTTTCTTTATGAAAATGTCATAAGTGAATTAAACACTATGTTAAACACTTATAATGATAAATATCTACTTTATCCTGTATTATATTTTTATGGTTTTGGAAATGGAATTTTATTTAAAGCTTTATTACAAAATAAAAATCATCAGCATATTGTTGTTTTTGAAAAAGATCTAGAAATCATTTGGACAATGTTTCATATCTTGGATTTTAGTAG